>CAINWC010000181.1 GCA_903854305.1 uncultured Pseudomonadota bacterium
ATTGAGCCTGTAATTTAGTAGGTTTATAGCTAGCAAAAAGCCAGTCATAGACTGGCTTTTTTATTGCCAAAAACAAGCGTAAGGCCTATCGCTAGGATTTTAATTTACTGTGGTGGATTGAGTACGTGAAATAAACCACAACGCCAATTAAAATCCAGATAAAGAATCTAAACCAAGTGATGGCGGGTAGAAAAGTCATTAATGCACCGCAGGACAATATACCCAATACTGGAATCAATGGGTTCCAAGGGTTTTTAAATGGCCGTTTTAGGTTAGGCTGGCGAATGCGTAATACGATAACGCCGACACAGACCATTACAAAGCTGGCTAATGTTCCGATGTTGACAGTCTCTGCTAATTCACCTAATGGGATGAAGCCTGCGACTAACGACACGATGAATCCGCACATTAAAATAATACGCGTAGGCGTTTGTCGATCTGGATTGATTTTAGAAAATATTGGCGAAATTAAGCCATCACGACTCATTGCAAATAGAATACGTGTTAAGCCGTAAAGCAGTACTAATAGAACGGTAATAAGACCAGCAAGCACGCCGGTAGAGACTAATGTTGATGACCAAGTGTGTCCTATTTTGCTTAAGGCAAATGCCACAGGTGAAGGGACATTAAGCTCCGTGTAAGAAACAACCCCTGTGAGTAAGCCAGAAACAACGATATAGACAAGCGTGCAAAAAATAAGGGAAGCGAGTAAGCCTATTGGTAAATCACGTTGTGGGTTTTTTGCTTCCTCTGCTGCGGTTGAAACTGCATCAAAACCAAAGTAGGCAAAAAATACTAAAGAAGCACCGGCTAATACACCGACATTCTTACCATTCTCTAATGTGCTAAACCAGCCAAAAGGCATAAACGGATGCCAGTTATCAGTATTTAAATGCATGCTGGCAATCACGATGAAAATGGCAATCGTGCATAATTTAATCAATACAATAATATTGTTAAAACGGGCGCTCTCCTTTACACCTATCATCAATAATATTGTGAGTACCCAAATAATCGCAAATGCAGGTAGATTGATGAGTCCGCCCATCATCGGTGCTTTTGTGAGAGTTTCAGGCAAATACAGATTGAAGTTAGCCAGGGTATTGACGAAGTATCCTGCCCAGCCATTCGCTACAGCTGCCGCACCAACACCATATTCCAAGAGGAGAATCCAGCCCATGACCCAAGCTGCAAACTCACCAAACGCAACATAGCTATAGCCGTAGGCACTGCCAGAACCACCAACAGAAGCCGCTAACTCGGCGTATGAGAGTGCTGCAAACCCGCTAGCGATACCAGCAAATATAAAAGATAACACTACCGCTGGGCCTGATTGAGTGGCTGCAGCAATACCCGTCAGCACAAAAATACCAGTACCAATCGCACAACCTATGCCAAGCAGAGCCAAGTCGAATGCAGTCAGACATTTTTTTAGCCCACTATCGGAGTGGTCTAAAATTTTTTTAGTGCGTAAAAGTTGTTTGTGCATTAGAGGTGTCCGATGATTAGGTATTTTTGAATATA
>CAINWC010000182.1 GCA_903854305.1 uncultured Pseudomonadota bacterium
GTTTATTTCAGTTCGAAAAAAAGCATCTCGCCAGCAAATAGAGGGCGCGATGCGTTATCACGAAGTGATTAAAAACGGACAAAATTGGTCGCAAGCCATTAAGAGTAAAGTGCGTACTTTCAAGCGAAACTTTAGCCTTAAAGCAAGAATTCTATCTATTTTCATCGTGGTGGCATTCACCAGTATTGCGCTTGGTTACAACGGGCTTTCTGGCATACAAGCAAGCAACGATAAGCTTTCTAGCGTTTATCAGGATCGTGTGATTCCATTAGAACAACTTAAAATCGTTGCTGATATGTATGCAGTGAATATTGTTGATACTTCGCATAAAGTGCGCAACGGGAATTTGACATGGGCACAAGGCGCGAGCAACGTTGATAAGGCCTTAATAGAGGTGGATAAGCAATGGAAGGCTTATACCGCGACTTATTTGGTGCCAGAGGAGAAAAGGTTGGTGGCCGAGGCCGGACCTTTATTCGCTAAGGCGAATGAAGCCACGACAACCTTAAAAAATATTTTGCGTAGTCAGGATGCTAAACGTCTTGAAGCTTTTACTGTTTCTGAGCTTTATCCCGCGATTGACCCGCTCTCAGACAAAATCAGTGCGCTGACCAACCTGCAACTAAAAGTGGCTGGCGATGAATTTGCCGCAGCACAGGAAAATTACAGTTTTGCGCGAAATGTGAGTATTGCCTTAATTCTGTTTGGCGTGGTGTTAGCTGGATTGCTTGGCTGGATGCTTTATGACGCAATTATGCCGCGAGTGACTGATGCTGTTCGATATTTACTGGCAAGTGCGCAAGGTATTGATCATGAGTCTGTGTTGCGGACTGGGCATCGGGATGAGTTGACTGATGTGATGGATGCTTATCGCGCATTAAAAACACGCATTGATTTTGATCATAATGAAACCGTCGCGGGTATTGAGCGCATTAAATCTGCGCTGGATAATGCAACGATTCCAGTGACCGTAGGGAATGAACATAACACCTTAATTTATATGAATAAGGCGAGTTTTGCCTTGTGGGAAAGAATGGCACCAGATTTATCCAAGCGCCACCCGGATTTTTCAGTAGATAAGTTACTGGGCGGAAAACTGGGTAAATATATTGAAAACGAAGCTGATCGTGCTGTTTATGTTGCAGATTTAACGGGCACCAAAGTGCTTAATACGTATATGGCAGATCATCACTTACAGCTTACTTTTAACCCAGTACATAATCCTGAAGGTCGGTATCTTGGACGAATGATTCAATGGAATGACCGTACTGTAGAGGTCATCGCCGAGCAAAAAGTAGCCGAATTGATAGAACAAACGGTTTCTGGTAATTTGAAGCAACGTATAGATGCCTCAACCTTGCCAGAAGGTTTTATGCGGGATATTAGCGGCGGTATGAATCGTTTGCTAGAAGCTGTGATTGCCCCGCTAAATATGGCGGCGATTTATGTGGATAATCTTTCAAAAGGCATTATTCCAGCAGAAATTACCGTTAGCTATAACGGTGATTTTAATATCATTAAAAATAACCTGAATGCCTGTGGTCATGCGATTAAAGCATTGGTGGTCGATGGTAACTTGCTGGCAGAAGCGGCTGAGGCCGGCGTTCTTACTACGCGTGCCGATGCAACGCAGCACTTGGGTGAATATCGCAAAGTGATTGAAGGACTCAATGCAACTTTAGATGCGATTGCGACGCCGCTTAATATGGCGGCCAGTAACCTTGAAAGTATTGCGCGTGGGGATATTCCAGATCGCATTACCAATCACTACAGCGGCGACTTCAATAACATTAAAGATAATCTAAATACCTGTATTGAATCAATCCATGCATTGGTTGGTGATGTGCAAATGTTGGCAAGTGCAGCCCACGAGGGTCGAGTTTCTGTCCGTGCTGATGCAAGCGCCCATTCAGGCGACTTCCGCAAGATCGTAGAAGGCGTGAACGAGACGCTGGAAATGATCGTAGGCCCAATCGCCACCGTCAAAGTCGCAGTAGAAACCATTAGCACCGCAGCCA
>CAINWC010000183.1 GCA_903854305.1 uncultured Pseudomonadota bacterium
ATGGGACTTGAGTGCGTTGTATATATGGGCAGTGAGGATATTAAACGTCAAGCCCCTAATGTATTTAGAATGAAGTTACTAGGTGCAACAGTCGTGCCTGTAGAAAGTGGCTCTAAAACACTCAAAGACGCGCTTAATGAAGCGATGCGTGATTGGGTGACTAATGTACATAATACTTTTTACATTATCGGTACAGTTGCAGGCCCGCATCCATACCCAATGATGGTGCGAGATTTTCAGGCAGTGATTGGTGTTGAAGCTAAGATACAAATGCAAGAAATGGTTGGTCGTCAGCCTGATGCGGTGGTTGCGTGTGTGGGTGGCGGCTCGAATGCGATGGGAATTTTCTACCCATACATTGATGTGCCTAATGTGCGATTGATCGGCGTAGAAGCGGCCGGCCATGGTTTGGAAACTGGCATGCACGCTGCGCCATTAACAACCAATAGCCCCGTCGGTGTGTTGCATGGAAATCGCACCTATTTGATGCAGGATGCTGATGGCAATATCATTGAAACACATTCAGTTTCAGCTGGTTTAGATTATCCAGGCGTAGGACCTGAACATGCTTGGCTTAAAGACATTAAGCGTGCCGAATATGTTGCTATTACTGACGATGAAGCAATGTCGGCCTTTCATGGCTTATGTCGCACTGAAGGCATTATTCCTGCGCTTGAGTCTAGCCATGCATTAGCGCATGCCGAGAAAATGGCTAAGACGATGCATAAAGATGAGATCATTTTGGTGAATTTATCTGGTCGCGGCGATAAAGACATTAATACCGTTGCTAAACTCGCCAATATTACGCTGTAATCATTTCAATTTTATACATACCACATTAAAAAGTAACATTTATGTCTCGCATACAAACCACTTTTGCAACACTCAAGCAACAAGGCAAAACTGCCTTGATTCCTTATATCACAGCGGGCGATCCACACCCTAAGCATACGGTTAATCTGTTGCACACTTTAGTTGCAAATGGTGCAGATATGATTGAGTTGGGTGTGCCGTTCTCTGATCCTATGGCCGATGGTCCTGTGATTCAGCGTGCCAGCGAGCGCGCTTTAGTACACAAGGTAGGGTTAACTGCGGTGCTTGAAATGGTGAAAGCTTTTCGTCAAACGAATCAAACTACGCCTATTATATTGATGGGTTATGCTAATCCAATTGAAGCGATTGGTGCTAAAGCCTTTGCAGACCGAGCTAAAGCTGCGGATGTAGATGGTGTGATTACGGTGGATTATCCGCCAGAAGAGTGCGGAGAATTTGTACAAGAATTACGTGCACGTAATATTGATCCTATCTTTTTGTTATCACCAACGACTGAGCCTAAACGCGTTGACTTAATTGTGAATCAAGCCAGTGGTTTTGTTTATTATGTGTCGCTTAAAGGTGTTACTGGTGCAGCTAATCTGGACATTGTTGAAGTGTCAGAGCGCGTTGCATCTATTCGTAAGCAAACTAATTTACCCGTAGGTGTAGGTTTCGGTATTCGTGATGCGACTACTGCAAAAGCAACCGCCGCTATTGCCGATGCGGTGGTGGTGGGCAGTCGTATGGTGCAAGTGATTGAAGCTTCAACTGAAGATAACTTGCTAAATAATGTAGCCGCCTTAATGACCGAACTTAAAACTGCGGTGGACGCTGCAATTAAATCAATTTAATTATTAAATAGCATTCAAAAGAATGATGCTAAAGAGGAAGACATTATGGGTTGGTTAAATCAATTACCGCAAAAAATTAAACGTGTTGTAGGTGCAGATAAAAAAACCGTGCCGGAAGGTCTATGGAGTAAATGCCCTTCATGTCTATCTGTCTTATATAAAAAAGACTTAGAAGATAACGCTGAGGTTTGCCCTAAATGTGCCTATCACAATCGTATTGGCGCACGTGTACGTTTAGCTCAATTGCTAGACGCTGAAGGTCAGTTTGAAATTGGCGCATCTGTACAGCCAGTGGATCCACTTAAATTCAAAGATAGCAAAAGTTATGCTGAGCGTATTAAAGAATCACAAAAATCCGTTGGTGAAACAGACGCCTTAATCGTGATGCAAGGTAGTATTAAAACGGTGCCGGCGGTAGTGGCGGTTTTTGAATTCAAGTTCATGGGCGGTTCTATGGGCTCTGTTGTTGGCGAGCGTTTTGTTCGTGGCGTACAAACGGCGATTGATAACAAAATGGCGTTTGTTTGTATTTCTGCCAGCGGCGGCGCGCGTATGCAAGAAGGTCTTCTTTCGCTTATGCAAATGGCTAAAACCAGTGCAGCACTTACACAATTAAGTAAAGCGGGCTTGCCGTTTGTTTCAGTATTAACTGACCCTACAATGGGTGGCGTTTCTGCAAGTTTTGCCATGCTTGGTGATGTGATTGTCGCTGAGCCGCAAGCCTTAATCGGTTTTGCAGGACCACGCGTGATTGAGCAAACGGTGCGTGAAACATTGCCTGATGGCTTTCAGCGTGCTGAATTTTTGTTAGAACATGGTGCCATTGATTTGATTATTGACCGCCGTGAAATGCGCAATCGTTTGGCTTCTATATTGGCTAACTTGATGCGTTTGCCTGTGGCAGCATAATTTAGATTTTAGTGACAACTGAGCATTTTTATTGATCAATGATTTTACTATGTCCATAGGTTTTCATGATTAAAGACCTTTTGCATGACTAAAGAGATGCAAGCCAATCACTTGGTGCCCGAAGATTTAACTTCATGGCTTAGTTATATTGAGAGCCTGCATCCAAAATCTATTGCGATGGGCTTAGATCGGGTCAATCGTATGATAGACCGATTGAATTTACATCCTAAATTCCCAATTATTACGGTTGCAGGTACGAATGGTAAAGGCTCTACATGCGCGATGTTGGAGCAGATTTATAAGCAAGCAGGCTATCAGGTGGGTTGCTACACATCGCCACATTTGCTGCATTATAACGAGCGTGTTCGTATTGATGGTCTTGAGGTTAATAACGTAGAGCTATGCGCTGCATTCGCCGCAGTAGATAAAGCTAGAGTAGGCGAAGATGAAATATTACTTACCTATTTTGAAGTAGGTACATTAGCCGCAATGTGGCATTTTATGCATGCTGACATTGATATCGCTATTATGGAAATCGGTCTAGGCGGCAGGCTAGATGCGGTCAATGCATTTGAACCAAGTTGTGCCATTGTGACTGGTGTTGATTTAGATCATCAAGACTATTTGGGTGGTACTCGTGAAAGTATTGGCTTCGAAAAAGCGGGTGTGTATAGAAAATCAGTGCCCGCGATTTGTGGTGATGCAAATCCTCCAGCCAGTTTAATTGCTCATGCTAAACAAATTCATTCAGACTTAATGTGTATACATCAAGATTTTGATTACGTGGTCGTTAACGATCGATGGCAATACTGGCAAGCAGGCAAGTTAATACACAGCCTTCCGCGTCCCGCGCTACAAGGTGTTTACCAATTTAATAATGCGGCAGTTGCAGTTGCAGCTGTTGAGTCTTTGCAATCTAGTTTGCCTGTAGCAACAGATGCAATTGCTAACGCCATGCAACAAGTCAGCCTGGCAGGGCGTTTCCAGATAGTTTTAAAGTCGCAATCAAATGCACCTCGGGTGATACTAGATGTTGCACATAACCCTCAAGCTGCGCATGCGCTTGCACAAAACCTTAAAACTTCTAGAGCGCAATTTGCTCAAACTAGAGCATGTAAAACTTTCGCAGTATTTGCGATGCTGGCCGATAAAGATATTCAAGGTGTTGTATTAGCACTTAAGCATGAAATTGATGTTTGGTATGTTGCGAGTATTAATCATTCCCGTGGTGCACAAGCCGCTGATTTAACTGCGATTATCGTGGGTGTTATACCTCAGGTTAACGTTCATACCTTTGATAATGTGAATAATGCCTACCAACAAGCCTGTATTGATATGAGTGAAAATGATAAAATGATCGTGTTCGGTTCTTTTTTGACAGTCTCGAGCGTGATGCAAGAGATCTCAGATGCTGGTGCTACTGAATAAGTGAACCCCGTGTTTTATGTCGACTCAAAAACTTAATCTTTAAGGAAGCAGCAATGCCACCTGATTTACATAACGATCAAGAGTTAACTTTAAAAAAACGCGCGCGCCGTCGGTTGGTTGGCGCTATAGCACTCGTACTTCTTATGGTAATTATCTTGCCAAGAATATTGCAAGATCGCGCTACGTTGGCTCCGCAAGAGGCTATTAAAATATCTATGCCAGCGGCTAATGTCACTAAGCCCGTTGGAACCATTGAGGCTAATGTGACTTCTGTTAAAGACAAAGTGGATCATGATCAGGCACATCAGGTAGATTTATCGGTTAGCGATGAAGCTGTCATTCCTGAAACGCCGGCTGTTTCTGAAGTCAGCACTGAAGCTAAAGTTAACAATGCTAAAAAATTAAGTGCTACAAAAAATGATCAAGAAAACAAAAAAGTAGAAATAAAGACAGACGTAAAATTGGCTGCTACTAAAACTGGCGAGTCAAAAATCGTCGAATCAAAATCAGTCGAATCAAAAACAGCAGACTCTAAACCCGTAGAAACTAAATCAGTAGAAACTAAGCCACAACAAAAAAATGAGGGAAGCTTTACAATACAAGTCGGTGTATTTTCAGATATTGCCAACGTTAGACAATTACAAGCAAGATTAAAGCATGCTGGATTTACTTCGCATACAGAAACAATTACCACGCCTAAAGGTGAAAAAATTCGGTTAAGAGCTGGCAGTTATAGTTCACGCCAAGACGCAGCGTACGCTTTAACCAAGCTACAAGCGGTTGATTTAAACGGTATGGTTATCAGTAATGATTAAAAGACTGTTCATTTTACGACACGTCAAACTCACGTAAAGCATACATGACAAGTTTTGATTATGTAGTACTTACCATCATCGGTTTATCGATCATCTTAAGTGTAATGCGAGGTTTACTTCGTGAGGTGTTGGCAATCATGGGCTGGGTAGCCGCATTTTATGTGGCTAAAGCCTATGCTGATGAGCTATTGCCTATGATGCCTGCCGATATACCTACCGAGCCCCTACGTATTTTAGCGGCATTTTTGGTGCTGTTTTTAGCGACATTATTAGTCACAAGTTTATTGGCAATCGCGCTCTCAGCAATTTTTAAAAAAATTGGTCTGGGTTGGCTCAATCGATTATTAGGCGCAGCTTTTGGTTTGGTTCGAGGCGTCTTGATTGTTTGTATCGTAGTATTTTTAGCTGGGCTTACTGATATTCCAAAAGATATACGTTGGCGTAATGCGATGTTTAGTGCGCCTACTGAGGCATTGGTTATTAGTATGTTACCTTGGATACCAATAAGCATTGCTAAACATGTTAAATACGACTAAATTAAAACGTATTTAAATAAAATTTTAGGCTTAAATGATTATGTTTAAGTCAGCATCTTACATATTACAAAATTAATCACTTAAGGCTTTATTCATGTGCGGAATTATAGGCATTGTAGGTAAAAACCCAGTCAACCAATTGCTATACGATGGTTTGCTGGTTTTGCAACATCGTGGTCAAGATGCCGCTGGCATCGTAACTACTGATGGTAATACGTTTTTTATGCATAAAAATAATGGCTTGGTAAAAGATGTGTTTCAAACACGCCACATGCGTAGCCTTATTGGTAATGTTGGCATTGCGCATGTACGCTATCCAACCGCAGGCTCTTCTAGTGCAGCAGAAGCCCAACCGTTTTATGTGAATTCCCCGTTTGGTATTGTGCTAGGTCACAACGGTAATTTAACCAATTCTGAACAATTGAAATCAGAAATGTTCCGCCAAGATTTACGCCACATTAATACCAATTCTGACTCTGAAGTCTTATTGAATGTGCTTGCGCACGAAATTGAAAAAACTTCACGTAATGCAGTGCTCAATACAGATATGGCGTTTGAGGCTGTGTCGGGCGTGCATAAGCGTTGTAAAGGTGCTTATGCAGTAGTTGCAATGATCGCAAATTTCGGTTTGCTTGCGTTCCGTGATCCAAACGGTATCCGCCCATTAGTCATTGGTAAGGGTGAAACTGAAAAAGGCACTGAATATATCGTGGCTTCAGAAAGCGTTGCCTTAGATGTATTGGGTTTTCAAATGGTGCGTGATGTAGC
>CAINWC010000184.1 GCA_903854305.1 uncultured Pseudomonadota bacterium
ACTTACACCATGCCTTTTTGGGTAATGGTGCTGGCCTGGCCATTGTTAGGCGAAAAAATCAGCGGCTTGCAATGGCCAGCGGCCATACTTTCAGCCATGGGCGTGTTGTTCATTTTAGATCCGCTACATCTAGGCACCGATGGTTTTAGCATGATGTTGGCCGTATTGTCTGGTGTCAGCTGGGCGTTATCTGTGATTGTGGCCAAAAAGTTACATCAACGTGCGCCAGATTTAGATTTACTCACATTGACCGCATGGCAAATGTTATTCGGCGCTATTCCAATCATCATTGCCGCCATGTTGATTCCAGCACCGACCATACAGTGGACACCGTACTTTATTGGTGCCGTCATTTTTAATGCGGTTTTTTGCAATGCCTTGGCGTGGTTATTATGGTTATATGCATTACAACAATTAAGTGCAGGTATCGCCAGCATGGCAACTTTATTGGCGCCGGTGATCGCCGTAGTGGCGGCGTGGCTGCAACTCAATGAAGTGCCAAACACGACGGAATTAATCGGTATGGTGCTTATTTTAATGTCATTAGTGATTATCTCAATTATCAGCATACGTAAACATACGCCTATAGATCCTGCAATGGGTCAGGATTAACACATTTAACTGCAATATCAGACTGTCACGCGCTTTACATCAACTGTAAACTTGAGTTTTTACATCTGTCCATTATGATAAAATGACTTAATATGTAAAAAACTACTTAAGGAAATAGTATGGCAGGTCATAGTAAATGGGCAAATATTCAGCATCGTAAAGGTCGTCAAGACGCAAAGCGCGGCAAAATTTTCACTAAAATCATTAAAGAAATCACTGTTGCTGCACGTTTAAGTGGCGGCGATGTGACGATGAATCCACGTTTACGTGCAGCTGTAGCTGAGGCTAAAGAAGAGAATATGCCTGCGGACAATATCACCCGCGCCATTAAAAAAGGCACAGGCGAACTTGAAGGCGTGAACTACGAAGAAATTCGCTATGAAGGCTACGGCATTAACGGTGCGGCCATTATTATTGATTGTCTAACTGACAATAAACAACGCGCAGTGGCCGATGTGCGTCATGCGCTGACCAAATTTGGTGGCAATCTAGGTACCGATGGTTCAGTCGCGTTTATGTTCAAACATTGCGGCAGCTTAATTTACGAACCAGGCACTAACGAAGATAAAGTCATGGAAATCGCACTTGAAGCAGGCGCTGAAGATGTAGTGACCGATGAAGATGGCAGCATTGAAGTGATTACACCACCAAACGATTTTTTAACCGTTAAAGAATCGATGGAAGCCGCTGGTTTAAAAGCCGTGCTGGCAGAAGTCACGATGAAGCCTAGTATTGAAACGGTCTTTACTGGCGACGATGCCGTTAAAATGCAAAAAATATTAGATGCATTAGACGATTTAGATGATGTGCAGGATGTGTACACCACGGCAGTAATTGAAGATTAGTGATGGTCAACTTACCTAAATGCTCAATAGTTGGTTGTGAAAGCCCCGTTTCAAAAGCTGGTTACATGCTTTGTTATAAACATTGGTTAGAAGAAAACAAAAAAAAGACAACAAAACAAGTTGAGGCGGTTGAAGTTGATAACTCTAAACAAAAAAACCTTTTGACTTCAACGACTTTAGGTGAAAAGCTTGGTATTGAAAGCAGAAAGTTAAATCAGGTTTTATCGGAGCTAGGTTGGATAGAGCGTGCAAAAAAAGGCTGGATTCCAACTACTCAAGGCAAAAAGCTTCACGCAGAAAGTCGTGAAAGTCGCCAGTCTGGTATTCCTTTCGTTATGTGGCCTGAAGCAATAATTACCTCAAAAATCTTAAGTAATACAGTTCATGAACTGCTTGGTAGTAAAAGTACAGAACCTAAAATAAAGCTGGAAGATGCCCCTGCTGAATTGAAGGATGAAAAACAGGCTGGATATAGAGATAAGTTAGACAAATTTAAAGCTATGCATAGAGCGACGGATGGTCATCAGGTTCGTTCAAGGGCGGAAATGCTGATTGATAACTGGTTATATTTTTCAGGGATCGTTCATGCTTATGAACGCTTGTTACCTGTTGAGGAAGAGCTTTACTGTGATTTCTACATTCCAGCAGGTAAGGTTTATATTGAATTTTGGGGTTTAGAAAATGATCCTAAATACAAGGAGCGCAAAGAGAAAAAGAAGGAAATATACAAGAAATATGGTTTTAATTTGATTGAATTAAATGATGAGCATATTCAAAATTTAGACGATTTTTTGCCAAAAATGCTGCTCAAATTCAATGTTATTGTGGATTAACAGTTGGAGTTTATCCGCATTCTCGGCATCGACCCAGGCCTTCGTATCACAGGTTTTGGCGTCATTGAAAAAGTAGGTGAAAAAATCACCTATATTGCTAGTGGCACGATTAAAACAGCCAGTGGTAAAAAAAATAAAATAGAAGGCGAAGATGATAGGGAAGAACTGCCTGCGCGCTTGAAGATTATATTAGATGGTTTGTTTGAGGTGATTGATGCTTATCAGCCGAACCAGGTGGCGATTGAAAAAGTGTTTGTAAATGTGAATCCGCAATCAACACTTTTGTTAGGCCAAGCGCGTGGCGCCGCTATTAGCGCGGCGGTAATTCGTAATTTAAGCGTGGCAGAATATACCGCGCTACAAGTGAAACAGGCCGTGGTGGGTAACGGCCATGCACAAAAAGAACAGGTGCAAGAAATGGTCAAGCGCTTACTCAATTTACCCGCCGTACCAAAGCCGGATTCTGCAGATGCCTTGGCTTGCGCCATTTGCCATGCGCATGGCGGCCAAGGTTTGGGCCGGTTAGCAACAGCAGGATTTCGCGTAAAAGGTGGCAGGTTAATATGATGGGGTTCAGATGATAGCTCAGTTAACAGGATTATTGATTGAAAAGAACCCGCCGCAAATCGTGGTGGATGTGCACGGTGTAGGGTATGAAGTTGAAGTGCCAATGAGCACATTTTATAACCTGCCTGAGCTAGGTCAATCCATTAAGTTGCTCACCCAGTTCGTGGTGAGAGAGGATGCGCAGTTGCTTTATGGTTTTGGCTCTAACCACGAGCGTATGGCGTTTCGTCAATTGGTTAAAGTCAGTGGCATTGGTGCAAAATCTGCACTGGTGATTTTGTCTGGGCTTTCTGTGGATGAGCTTGGCCATGCCATACAAGCGCAAGATACAGCCTTACTCACCAGAATCCCGGGCATCGGTAAAAAAACTGCTGAACGCATGTTGCTAGAGTTGCGTGATAAATTTAACTTTACCAGTTCATCTTTATCAGCGGCAGGCATTGCTCAGACAGGCCATACCAGCGATATATTAAATGCATTGATTGCTTTAGGATACAACGAGCGCGAAGCAGGGTTGGCGGTGAAAGGTTTAGCTAAAGATGTGAGCGTTTCTGAAGGCATTAAGTTGGCTTTGAAGAGTTTTTCTAAAAATTAGCGCCTAATGGCGATAGATAACAATCAGATGATTTATTTAGCCTATAAAACGCATTTAACCTGCACATGATCAATACTAACCAAATCGCACGCATAGCGTTAATAGCCTTGCTTATTATAGGCAGCGCATCTGTACTTCGGCCCTTTATGGCGGCTCTTTTGTTTGCCGCCATCATTTGCTTGTTTACTTGGCCGCTCTATCATCGCATCTGGCTGCGTTTGGGTCGGCGCGATACCTTGGCGGCAATATTGATGACTTTACTATTGCTGGTCGCCTTGATTTTACCGATGGCATACCTTACTGCTAATCTGGCAGATTCCGCCGCAAAAATGTTTGATGAACTGGGTTTTGCATTGCAAAATCTTCAACCGCATGCCCCTGAATGGATGCGTAGTTTGCCCGTCATTGGTAGCCAAGTCAGCGAATCTTGGGAACGGGCTGCTGCCAGCCATGAAGAGCTGATGAAATTACTCGGTCAGTATTACGAGCCCATGAGAAAATTCAGTTTGCAAGCCGTGCAATTAGTGATAACGGGTTTTTTACAGCTGTTGTTAGTGGTGTTTGCCGCCTTCTTTTTTTACCGCGATGGTGTGCACTTAGCCAAAGGTCTAATCGCGATTGTACGTAGGCTAGGTGGTGAATTGGGCGAAGAAATGCTCAAGCTATCTTGCAATACGGTAAAAGGCGTCATGCTCGGTATCTTTGGTACAGCGCTTGCGCAGGCCGCGGTAGCATTGGCTGGCTTTTTGATTGCAGGCGCGCCGATGCCATTTTTACTCGCATTAATGACATTCTTCTTGTCTATTGTTCCTGTCGGGCCGCCATTGGTTTGGGGCGGTGCTGCGCTGTGGTTATACAACCATGGCAATCATGGCTGGGCAATCTTTATTGCGCTATATGGTTTTCTGGTGATTAGTACTGTGGATAATGTCGTCAAACCAATTCTTATTAGCCATTCATCACATTTGCCATTGCTGCTAGTGTTGTTAGGCGTGCTTGGCGGCGCGATTGTTTTTGGCTTTGTCGGGATTTTCCTTGGACCCACATTACTGGCAGTGGGCCTCACGCTGATTACTCACTGGATTGCTTTGCAGAACAAGAAGGCGCATGAACATTTATGATAGAAACTGATCGCTTAATTGCACCTGATGCTGAAAGCCCTCGTGAGGAGGCGCTAGAGCGTGCGTTGCGCCCTAAACTTTTAGATGAGTATGTGGGACAAGAAAAAGCACGTGGTCAGTTAGAGATTTTTATTAACGCTGCACGTGGCCGTAGTGAGCCGTTAGATCACGTATTGCTATTTGGCCCGCCGGGCCTAGGTAAAACGACTTTGGCGCATATTATTGCTAAAGAGATGGGCGTGAATATGCGCCAAACTTCAGGCCCAGTCTTAGAGCGGGCAGGGGATTTAGCCGCATTGCTGACGAATCTTGAGCCAAATGATGTGCTGTTTATTGACGAGATTCATCGGCTTTCACCCGTGGTTGAAGAGATTCTATACCCAGCGATGGAGGATTATCGGCTGGATATTATGATAGGCGAAGGCCCTGCGGCCAGGTCAGTTCGTTTGGACTTACCACCATTTACCTTAATCGGCGCTACTACACGTGCTGGCATGCTGACGAATCCGTTGCGAGATCGTTTCGGTATCGTGTCCCGCTTGGAGTTTTATACTTCAGAAGAGCTGGCGCGCATCGTACAGCGTAGCGCAGGATTACTAGAAGTAGAAATGGTCGATACTGGTGCATTTGAAATTGCCAAGCGTTCTCGTGGTACACCGCGTATCGCCAATCGGCTGCTTCGCCGTGTGCGAGATTATGCCCAAGTAAAAGGAGACGGCACGGTGTCAGCCGAAGTTGCCGATGCCGCGTTAAAGATGCTGGATGTCGACAAGCTAGGGTTTGATGTGATGGATAGAAAGCTGTTGTTAGCTGTGTTAGAGAAGTTTAGCGGTGGTCCTGTGGGCTTAGACAATCTAGCCGCAGCCATAGGCGAGGAGCGCGAAACTATTGAAGATGTGCTGGAGCCATATTTGATTCAGCAAGGTTATTTGATGCGTACTCCGCGTGGTCGCATGGCAACAAACTTATCGTATCAACATTTTGATCTGCCTATGCCTAAACACTTAAGCGGCGAGACTTGGCAAGATTGAGTCAGCCTTTATTAAATTCATCAGCGATAGATGCCAGTACATTTACTTGGCCGATTCGCGTGTATTACGAAGATACCGATAGCGGCGGTGTGGTTTACCACGCTAATTATTTGAATTTTATGGAGCGCGCCAGAACCGAATGGTTACGCGCGCTTGGTTTTGAGCAAACCGAACTTAAAACTGAGTTAGGCGTCATATTCGTCGTGCACAGTATGACCGTCGCTTTTAAAAGCCCCGCCTACTTTAACGACATGCTCGAAATTAAGAGTCAGCGCATTAAAATAGGTCATGGCAGTATGGTGTTTTTGCAAACCATAAGGCGTGATAATCAAGTGTTGTTAGAAGCCACAGTAAAGCTGGCCTGCGTTGATGCAAGCAGCTTTAAACCAACGGGCATTCCCACTGTAATCAAAGAAACAATGAGTAAATTACAAGCTGAATAAATTACAACATGAATAAATTAAAAGTGGAGCAGTTATGGCTATAGCAGTCGACAATGATATGTCAATATTCACATTAGTGGCGGGCGCCAGCCTACCCGTGCAGATGGTGTTGGTGGTTTTATTAATCACCTCTTTATTTTCATGGTGGTACATTTTTATTAAAGTTGCCACTATTAAACGTGCGGAAACTGGTGCAGATGATTTTGAAAATGCATTTTGGACGGGTGGCGATTTAAACAAGTTGTTTGAAGGGCTCACTGCCAGTCGCAGAAAACCACAAGGCATGGCAAGTATATTTGAAGCGGGTTTTAAGGAATATGCACGGCATAAGCAACAAGTGCGTATGGACGTATCAGATATTATGGAAAGCTCACGTCGCGCCATGCGAGCGGCTTATAACCGCGAGTTAGATGACCTTGATGCGCATTTACCCTTTCTGGCTTCTGTGGGCTCCGTGAGTCCATACATCGGCTTGTTTGGTACGGTGTGGGGTATTATGAATGCCTTTAGAGGCTTATCTAACGTTGCACAGGCCACACTTAGCCAAGTGGCGCCAGGTATTGCAGAAGCACTAGTGGCTACCGCGATTGGCCTATTTGCGGCTATTCCAGCGGTGATCGCTTACAACCGCTTTGCTTCCAGCGTAGATCGACTTTCAGTCAGGTACGAAAGCTTTATGGAAGAGTTCACCAATATCTTGCAGCGTAAGTCATCAAGGTAGCATGCGATGTCACGTACTCGTAAACGCCGTTTAATGAACCAGATCAATGTCGTGCCTTACATTGATGTCACGCTGGTGTTGTTGGTCATTTTTATGGTCACTGCACCTATGACTAACCCTGGCGTGGTTGATTTACCTAAGGTCGGACAAGCCTTAAAGCAACCGAAACTGCCGCCAGTGGTCTTAACCGTAAAGCTCAATAAAAAAATTGAGCTAGACAATAAACCCATGGAGTACGATCAATTGTTGTTAGCTGTTCGTAACACGCTCAATAAATCACCAGAACGTTCTGTAGTGATTGCCGCTGACAAAAATGTGAAATACGATGAGGTTGTCAAAGTGATGAACCTACTCAAATCCAATAAAATTGATAAAGTTGGGCTTTTGCTCGCACCTTCACAATAAATCTAAATGATTAGAACGTACGAAAAAGAAGTTTCCTGGAAAGCCGGCGCGTTAGCGATTGGTGTGCATCTGGCGTTGCTAGCTGCGTTGCTGATTTCTTTCAACTGGAAAGCGGCGCACCCTGTACTGAATGTTGCCGAAGTGGAATTGTGGGATAGCCTGCCAAATAATGCGGTGCAAAAGCCAGAACCAGCGCCAATTGTAAAAGATGAACCTAAACCAGAGTCAGTTGCTAAAGAGGTGCCTAAGCCAGAGCCTATCGTAGAAGAAAAACCAGCAGAAGAGCCTCAAGTTGAGATTGCACTCGAGAAAAAGAAGAAAGAACTTGTTAAAAAAGAGTTAGAGAAAAAAGAACTTGAACAAAAAAAACTCGCCGAGCAATTGAAGAAAGATAAAGCATTGGAAC
>CAINWC010000185.1 GCA_903854305.1 uncultured Pseudomonadota bacterium
ACGTCTTTAATTACCTCATCATCTGCAAATTGCACGTGTGTAGAAACGCCGTAAAAAGTTGAAAGCTTAACAACATCCATCCTGTTGTAATCAATAACTCGAACGCGCGAATCATAAGGGCTTTTATCTGGAATTATTTCACCGATAGCCAATATGGGTAATAACATTAAAATTAATAACAAGTATCTCAAAGTGAAGCTCCTATTGAATAGATGGAACGGCAGGAGCAACGGAAGGTGTTCTAATACTCTGCGGCCTAGCAATATCGGATGGCAATGAATTTTTAGATATTTCTTGATCAGGATCGTTACGAAACTCAATCACTTGGAAGCCGAGCGGGTTAATTGCCCGATCTACTTCCTTCATAGGTGCCCCAGAGTACTGAAAAACAATAGTGGCTACCCAATGTGTTGTTCCATCATTTCCATTGGCTGCATTTTTAACTTCTTTCATATAACGCACCGACGCAACATTAGCTTTAATAAATGATGTGCTTTTTATTGTAATTTTGGCCTCTCCGCCACTACCGTAAATTGTGAGTGGTGAATCAGGGTTCTTAGGTGCAAACAGTTGACTGTAAATCGCCTGTTCTTTCTGCGCACTCATTACACCTACATTTTTATAGTAGTCACCGATTAGAAGTTTAGAGTAGCCTTCACGCCAACGTACATACCATTGCAGGTTATATTTATTCATGGCTTCATCATAAGTGGTTTTTCCATCTTTCATTGCGCTAATCACATCAACCGCACCCGTTGTATTATCAACACGAACCACATACGGAACGGAAGTTTTTAGTGGAGAGAGCATAGCCAGTGCAAACACACATAAAAATGATAACGCTATAGCAATACTAGACAATATCCAAGCCACTCTTTTTGACTTTTCTAATGATTTAACTTTACTTGTCTCCCATGATTTAGCCTCAGCTAAATAGTTGGCAAAATCTTTTTTTTCAACCTTTGTTGCCATGCGAGTCCCCTTTGTCACAGCGCACTATTTTGTTAGCGCTGTTTAATGTTACATTTTTTTTCTCCAGCACATTGACTGGCTTGAACTCGCCCTTGCATTCTGGAGGCTTAGGCGCAATAGCACAACTTGGCAACAAGCAAAGAAAAATCACCACAAATAAAATCTTCATATCTACCAATCCCAATCCATTATTCCTAATATTACGAACTTAAAAAATCTGTGCCTTTAGCTCTTAAGCAATTTCAACAGGCTATCTAGTCAAGCATTTTCTTCAATAAATGTCACTCTTAAATCCCATCACCGTGAAGATTGTTGCTCGGCCTGAACCTGAGATCTACTTTTGCTTTGTGATGGATTGCCAAAAGACCCACCTGCAGCCAGACTTTTCTCACCAGGCGCATTTACTGCATAACCTCGTACTATTGCGGCTACCGTTGTCGGTACTTGTCTTATCACTGCTAAGAAAATACCAAGCAAGGTCATCAGTTCAACGCTTTCTTGTAACGTGAGTCCTCCGGCTAGCTCCGCAATTAGATAGTAAGAACTCACTGTAATAAGCAATATTGGGAAAATCAGGTAAATAGTAAGTGTCAGTAAAAAAATCACTAATACATAATTAAGCACTTGCGTTAGCCAGCCTTCAAAATACTGTTTAGTTCTTTCAAACAAAATCGCAACAACAAAAAATGGCCCTACCGCCAATAAAACTGCTAACGATATTTTTGTTACCATCAACGTTCCAGCCACCACTGCCGAAATTCCAGCTCCTGCAACGCCCACGCCTAATCCTGCAGCAAATGCAGTCGGGTCTACTTGCCCACCAACATTTCCAGCCATTAGGCTTAAGTGCATGATTTCTACTACCGCTGACATTAGCGTACTAATCAACATAATTGCAATATCAGTACTAGTTGTGGCACCAGCAGGTAATCTTGATGTCATAAAAGTAACCACAGTGCTAGGAGTCAACGTTTGCACCATATTTTCTGGCAAGTTCCAGAAAAAAAGGGCCACTGTTTTATTATATTGGGCAAAATTCAAGGCCAGCGATACCACTGCAGTAATTTTAAATATTCGAATCCCCGCATCATTGAGCGGCTCTTTAACGACCCCTCTCATCAATGCAAACCCATACAACACCACATATAAAGTCAGACATATTTTAATCAAGGGTCCAATAGCGGTAGAGATTGTTTGTGCATAAGAAGACATCGCTGCTTGCGCAGACAAGAGCGCACCCTCCATATCAATAAGAACCTGGAGTGTACTTAAGCTTGGAAAAAGCGATGCAAATGATAATGCCATTATATTTCCTAAAAATCCTAGCAATATCCATCAGTGAACATATCTTACCAAGGATAACGCTTAGACTTGTTAATACGATGCGTTGAGTGCAGCGTATGCAGCCGTTGTAGCAACCAATATCGCTGCACGTGGAAGTACTTGTACGCCCACATTGCGGTCACCCGATTTAAGATAGGCGGCAATCTCTTTTTTACGTTGCTCATACATGTCACGTTGCGATTGCTGCAATACCGCAAGTGCTGTCAGTTTGTTTTGATCATTAGCCAAATAGGCTTCTTCAGCCTGTATTTTTGCATGTAAGTCAGCGGTATATTTCAAATCATTTGCATCCCCAGCGGGAGGACTAACAAGGCCATTTTTCAAGTAATCGAGTCTTGCCATACGGTTAGTTGATTGTACGAAAGCCTCACGCGCCATTTCATTAATAACCGCAATATCCTGCGCATTTTTTTCTTCTGCCTCACGCGCTATTTGCGAAATACTTTTACCTACTGACACACCGAGTATATTCACATAACCAACTGTCGCAGGGTCTACTTTCAAAGTGTCACGGGAGACAAATGAAGATTGACCTAAAATAGGACCAGTATAAGGAAGCCCTGAAAGAGAACAAGCCGCACCCTCTGTGTTGCACGTTGGGTCACCCACGTAGTTATCTGGTAACTTTTTAGCATAGTTCCAATCAACATCGGAACCAGGTGTTGATGCCACCAGTGCAGTCATTGCTGATTCCATGTTAGTTACATACGATGTTAACCCCGTAATTTCGCTAGTAAGCTTATTTTTTGCATCAATTACAGATTGAATACTATCAATCATATCCGTCGCCTGTTGCACCCACGCTGAATGATCCCATGCTTCCATGATGGCAGTTTTGGCCTCAATTGCTGCAGTTGAGGCGGCATTCAATGCTGCCGAAATATTACCTGCTATATCTTCAACCAGTGCAGCAGCATAAACATTGCTACTACCAAAAAGACTTATCACTAAAACTACTGTACTGAGTGCTTTTTTCATGCTTAATCTCCTTTACGAATACGATGAAATTCAGGCAACCACTTATTGGGATCATCACCCAACTCAGCCACCAGCTTCTCTGCTAGTAATGATGTAGCTGTATTACCAGATAATACAGCCAGTTCATCATCAAACCCGCGCAAGTTAAGCTCTGCAACTACAGAGTTCTGCCCTTGCTTAATTAAGAATTGGCGAGATTTTTCGCCCAAATCTCTAATAATTTCATATTCCCTGCTCGTCAACTTAAAGCCATTGACGTAATCTTCATAATCCGCGCCAGGGTTAGGTAGAAAAATTTTAGTTGCACTTTGTTCAATAAGAGAATGACTGATTTTTGAAGTAAGTGCATCACGCGGAGATTGCGTAAACATCACTAAAAAGCCGTTTTGTTTACGAATGGTTTTGAGTTTATTTTGTACTAAATCTTCAAAATACTCATCTTGTAATAATTTCCAAAACTCATCCATAAAGATTATCAAACGACGACCGTCGATGAGCTTTTCAATGCGGTGAAACAAATACATGATGGTTGGCGTGCGCGTTTCTTCGTTCTCAAGAAAGTCTGTCACATCAAAACCAAATATTGGTGAGCCTTCCAGCGAGAAGCTGTCTTCGGCATTATCAAACAGCCAACCTAATGCACCGCCACGACACCATCGTGACAAACGCGCATGCAAACCGTTGGCATCGGTCGGATCAAAAAACTCTAGCAACGCTCCCAAGCGACGCTTGAATTGAACTGCCCCCATCACCCCAACGATAGCCTGATTAATTTCTTTTTCTTGTGCTGGGGTGAGCGGCATGCCCTCATGTTGCACCAGCTTTTTAACTAAGGCCTCTAAAAAAACTAAATTATCGGGTGTAGGTTCTAGCTGGAAAGGTGAAAACCCTGAAGGAACGCCATTTTTAATGGGATAGTATTTGCCACCCATGGCACGTACACCAATTGCACCACCTAGATCTTTATCAAATACAATATAAGTGGCAGGAAACTCTGGTGGCTGGTTAAATTTCATCGCCATTGCAAGCATTGTCATTTCCAGTACGGTTTTACCGCCACCAGATTGGCCTATTACCATGGTGTTTGCCAAATCTTTATGATTTTTATCAATCCGCATTTCTTTACCTTCAGCTCGGTGAAAGTTAAAGTAATACGGGCTGCTGGACGTGGTTTTAAACATCATTACCGCATCGCCCCATTGATTGTTGCTTATTCGCCCAATGGGATAATTATGAAAGCTAGAAAAACCTGCAAAATTCAGGCTGGTAATATCCCCTACCCTAACTCGGTATTCAAAATTACCAGGCAACATTGCATAAAAAGAACCTGCAATGCCTAATTCTTCTCGCGTCCATTTAATGCCAATATTAGCTAACGAAGCACCTGCCATATTGATATATTCTGTTAACTGTTTTGCATTTTCTGCATATACCATCAAACTGAGGTTATGCGCACCCATCACAAATCGATTTGAAATCAAATCATCTAAAGCATCATGAATTGCATCTACCTGTGATTTAGCCAAGTCACCCGCATTAACCATGCGTCCATGTTGACGTTGCATACGCCCAACCGCCACAGGCTTAGATAAAAATGTGAATGATTGTGAAATAACCAACTCAAATGGCAACCCTAACAATTCATCCAGCAAACCTGGTTGCGTCATTGATGGGTATTCTTGAATTGCAATAATAGAAGCATAGCGCTGTTGCGTTGGCGTCTTAAGTGACATTAAGCCACCTTTACCAAAGAATGGACGTGATGTTGTCAGTACATCTTTGATTTCGGATCTTGGCAATGGAAATTTTCGCCATTCCCCATTCACTAAATACCCTAAGAACTCACCAAGCTCTGAATACATCAAGCCTTTACGCTCATAGCACCCCAACATTTCTGGTTCATACCTGAACAATGCAGCCATAGCAGCACCACTTACTTCGTTGATGGCCTCTATATGATCAGTTTGCTCATCTTCTAATTCTGCATCGCTTTTTACATTGAATATATCTAACCACTTGTTAATTTTGACTGGCTGAGGGCGATAGATAATAGAAAGATAAAGCTCATTGACCAGCATGCGGTCATTGGTCATTTGTGCACGATATTTTTCGTTAAAATCATGACAAAATCCAGGCTGAAACTTACCACCAGGATACTCACTACATTCACGACGCACTACATGCGACCACAAGGCTATGTGAGGCGAGGCAATATTACGCATCATGCCATTGAGCTGATTATGCCAATTATTGACATCCTCAACGTCCGCACTCTCATGTGCAGCACCTTGCAATTTGATGATTTGTAAAAAATCACCACTCTCAAGTTTGATGGTATTTTCTGTAACGTGGCTAGAATAGGGGATAAATGAGGATGCTTCCACCTCACTGCTTAACGCCTTAGCAAATTCAAATATTTCCCCCATCACCTTCCCTTACTATTTTAGCAACCTAACTCTCTGGTTATCGGTTGACCTGCGATTCTAACAACACAGGATTTAATTAAAATAAGCTATTTTTCAACAACACATATAGACTTAATTATTATTTTTTCCATTTACGCGTTGCTATAGGTGAAAAACTTGCAGCCTTCCAATAGGTCTTATTTAAACAGCGCCCAATAGTTTTTATCCAAACTGCAATCTCTGCAAAAACACCCGGATCATGCGAACTAATTGCATAAAGTACGATATGCAAAGGAATTACCAGTAAAGCATAAAGCAGGTTGCCACTAACGATGTTAGCAAGAGAAGCAAACATCAACTCGAACACAAAGGCTGAATAGGGCACTCCCAACACAGTGGGTACCCTAGTTAGCGCGACAAAGAGCAGGTCCTTGTGAATTACTGCTTTATTCCGTTCACTCATCTCTGCTCCTATGTCACGGCCTTTTTAATTTGCAATCGTAATATTCATAGTGCCACCAAGCCAGTTTACAACAGAAGCCGCACCAAACATAATTGCAATGCCTAGAATCACCTTAATTGCCGAATCCCATGCCAGCTTACCAAACATAGCCATCATACCAAGCACTACCACCGCGATTGTTGCAAGCGTTCTACCAAGAGTACCTGTCACTGCAGTTAAAATAGTAGTTGCCGCAGTTTCTATATTACTAGTAGTAGCTGCTGCCGCCGCTGCCATAGACGGTTCAAAGGCCAGCATTACAGCAGCTGAAAGCAATACAAATCTAGCTAAACTTTGAATTTGCCTTTGCTTCTCAATAGAGCTTAATGAACTCGAATGGAAAGGTTTAATAGTTAAAGCCTCTTTGGTGTTTTTAATAATATCCTTAATACGCATAAATCAATCTCCAAAATTTAATATACATCAAATATCAACATACCTAATTTTTTAGGCTTAAGCCTACACTTACTTTAATTCACTAAAAATCAACTTTACTCACCTACATGAATGCATGATTTATAGTAAATCACCGTAATTCAGTTACCGTTTAGTCGTTAGTGCCTCCAAACGCATGACAACCCTGAAACTATTAATTTCACACCATTCTTCGTGGTATTTATTTTTTCGCTAAATCTAACG
>CAINWC010000186.1 GCA_903854305.1 uncultured Pseudomonadota bacterium
ATCTCCTTTACACCAAGTCCTTGGTGCAAGGCGCGTTTGCTTACGGGGACTCTCTCACTATCACCAGTTTTTTTGATGTAGTGCGCTACCACAACCAAGGCTCCGCCTTTGGTTTTTTAGCGAATGCGGGTGGCTGGCAAAAATTGTTTTTTAATGGTGTTTCAGTGGTGGCGATTATTGTCATTAGCTATCTGATTCGCAAGTATGCTACTGAGAAACTTTTTTGCTTTGGCTTGGCCCTAATATTAGGTGGTGCGGCAGGTAATTTGTATGATCGTGCAACATTAGGTTATGTGGTGGATTTTCTGAATTTTCATTACCACAATCTTTATTGGACTGCATTTAACGTGGCAGATAGAGCGATTTGTGTGGGTGTGGGATTGTTGCTGTTAGATAGTTTTAAATCCCCACAGAAATAGTTTTTTAATGTGCGTACGCACGGGTTGAAATGCAAGTTTGGCAAAAATGCATTTCAGATCAAATTTCCCTGGCGCAACGAGGTGCTTAGCTTAGAAAATCATGCTGAGCCATTTTTAGCGCAGTATTTTTCTGACGCTTAAAATTCTTTCTTACTAATAAGACTAATTATTTAGCGTCAGTTTTTACTTGGATTTTTCCCTAGTTTTCGTTGCAAAGTACGTCTGTGCATATTCAGGCTACGGGCAGTGGCAGATATATTGCCATCATGTTCAGCAAGCACCCGTTGAATATGGTCCCATTCCAAACGGTCGATAGACAGTGGGTTCGATGATAATTCAACCTCAGCATCGCCTGATTGTCTTTCAAAGGCGGCGACGATTTCATCAGCATCAACGGGTTTTGCAAGATAATGCGTTGCGCCTAATTTAATGGCTTCAACTGCGGTTGCTACGCTTGCAAAACCAGTCAGTACCACAATCCTGGTGCCTGCATTCAGGCTGGCAAGCTGCCGAACCAGCACCAAGCCAGAGTTACCTGACATTTTGAGGTCGACTACGGCAAATTCTGGGGGCTCATTTTTTGCGAGTGCAAACGCACTTTCTGCACTGTTTGCCAAACTGACTAAAAAGCCACGTTTACGCATTGCTGGTGCAAGTGCGTTGAGAAAGTCTTCATCGTCATCCACCAAAAGTAAGCTTGGTTTTTCGTCTGTATTCTCTGTATTAAAAGTATTCATTTAGAGGCTTTCAGTTTGTCTATACGCAAATTTTTAAGCGGCAAGCTGACTAAGGTCAATACACCGCCATCTGGGTGATTATTTAAGCTTAGCTCACCTTCGTAGCGCGCTAAAGTGACTTGGGTTAAATATACGCCTAGCCCCATGCCTTCTTCATTTTTAGAGGTGAAAAAAGGTGTACCTAATTGGCTTTTGGTTTCAGCGCTTAAGCCGACACCAAAGTCTCGAATCTGTATTTTGAGCATTGTTTCATCCCAATGAGCATCAAATAATATGCGCTCTGGCGATTCATCTGCTGCGTTATCCAGCAAGTTGAGGATCGCTTGGGTAAATGTTCTATCCATAAAAATAACAGGGTTGTGCATAGTAGTTGTCATACTGACAATAAGCTCGGTAGCTGGGCGCGTGTCGCGCCAGCGTTGTATCGCTTCTTCTAGAAACTCACGCAGCGTGAAGCCTTGGCCAGCATCTGCGCGCGTTTTCCCGGCGTTACGGGTAATAGATGACAATATTTCTTTACAGCGCGACACTTGTTTTTGCAGTATCTCGAGCTGTTGTAAAAGCGCGGGCTGGTTTGCATAATCCTGAGTTAATTCTTTGCTGATGACCGCCATAGTCGCTAATGGTGTGCCTAGTTCATGCGCGGCACTGGTGGCTAATGTGCCTAATGCGAGCATGCGTTCACTTTCCAATGCCTTTTCGCGGACTGCAGCAATTGTTTTGTCGTAATCTCGCAGATTTTGCCCAATGCGAGCAATAAAAATAGCCACAATAATCGAGCTGACGACAAAGCCTAACCACATGCCGACTAAATGAATGTCTAAATGGATGCTATTTTTTGCATCCAACTGAGCATGCATGTGCAAGTGTGAAAGTGGTATGTGGTAAAACATTAACAAGGTATAACAAGCAATACTCAAGCCCGCAATTACCCAGGAATAAAGCGCGCGTAAAGCGACGGCTGCCACAGTAATCGGCAATAAATACATCCAGATAAACGGATTGCTGTAGCCGCCACTAAAATAAAAAAGTACCGAAAGGGCAACAATATCGCCCAAAAGTTGTGCAAATAACTCACGTTGCGTGGTTTGTTGGGTGCGCCTTAAATGCCACCATGCAATGCCATTGAGTAAACCTAAGCCAGCTATGGCTAGTAGTAAAGGCAATACTGGCAGTGGAATAGAAGCCAGTCTTAAGCCGATAATCACCGAAATTAAGCAAATCATCACAACACTACGCAACATCACCAAGCGCTGCATATTGTGGCGAGTTGCATTGGATAGAGAGGGGGTCGTTGACTGCATTGGTTTTGGTTGCCTAACAGCTTAATGATCAAAGCCTATAAATTAAACACCATTATAAAGTGTTCATGCACAGAATAATCAATTCCTTACTGCGACATATTGTCGCGCGGCAATATGCCACATTCCGCTAACAACGACTCTCTATTAGAATCGAGGCTGAAAAATCTGGGGAGAAAAACAGCATGATTAAAAAAATAACTTTTAGTACGCTATTGTTGTGCGGTAGTGGCTTGGTGATGGCGGAAGATGTAGTGCCAACGCAGGCTGATGCTACAGATACCGCTGCGACTAAAATGGAATCAATGCAGATTCGCGCTACGGCAACAGATAAACCAGCGGTGCCTGCCAATGTGCCAAATACCGTTGAAAGTGTGACGGCTAAACAGATTGCTGAAAGTGTCAACTCAGTATCATCAGCGGGCGTTTTACTCTATTTGCCTAGTGTTCACGTACGTGAACGTTTTATTGGTGATGTAAATGGTGGTTTAGCGATTCGTGGGTATGGCGTTAATTCCAGCGCAGAAACTATCGTTTATGCCGATGGATTATTACTCTCAAATTTTCTAAATAACAGCTGTTGTCCTGGCCCGCGTTGGAGCATGGTGCCACAGAGTTCTATCGACCGCGTTGATATAATGTACGGTCCGTTTTCTGCACTTTATCCTGGGAACTCGGTTGGCGGTGTGGTGCTAATGACCACGCACATGCCAGATAAATTTGAAGCACATGCACAGTTGGATACCTTTACTGAAAACTTTAAACTTTACGGTACTGACAAAAACTTTACTGGGGTCCATGGTGCCGCAATGGTGGGTAACAAGATTGGCGATTTTTCATTCTGGTTAAGTGCTGACCATTTGGATAACCATAGCCACCCAACAGATTTTACGCCAGCCACTGCCAAGTCTGGCGCTGCTGCAACAGCGGGTCAATTTACAGTGGTTACTGGTGCGCAATTTGATAGTACGATAGCCAATGTGCCGAGAGTTACTACTGCCGCTATCAGTATCGATCATACCGTGAAGGATGATGATACGATTAAGATTGCTTATGATTTTACGCAAACTATTCGTGCTTCCTATACTTTGAATTTGTGGCAAAACACATCAGATAAATTGATTGATAGTTATTTAAGGGATGCTGCAGGGAATACAATTTACGGGACTAATTCTACAGTCAGTCCCTACCGATATGTTCGCATCAATGGCAAAGATTATACTGTTACTGCGCCTAGTGTCAGCCATACCGATAGCTTGTATTACATGCACGGATTGGAAGTAAAGTCGAATACTGGAGGGACATGGGACTGGGCACTTAATGCGAGTTACTTCAATCAGAACAAGGATGTGACCCGTGCATCATCCGGCTATTCTTCGACTACTACAGCTGGTAATTATGGAGCAACGCCTAGTACTTCCTCTAATGCAGGAACGATTACTTACGGTGATGGAACCGGTTGGTACAACGTGGATCTTCGCGGGGAATGGCGTCCAAGTGGTGATTTGAAAAGTGAACATCAAGTAAGCTTTGGTGCGCATACAGATACTTATACGACAAAGACGGATGTCTATACGTTGGTGCCAGGAACTAATTGGCAAACCAGCGGCGCAGGTGCCTTGAGTAGCAATTCCAGAGGAGAAACTTCAACCACTGCGATTTACCTGCAGGATGCTTGGCAAATTTCGCCTAGTGTGAAATTGGTAATAGGTGGGCGTGAAGAAAAATGGCAAGCTAAGGACGGTAGTAATTATGCGAATGGAGCAAATGTAAGTTACCCAGATAAAACTGTCTATGCATTCTCTCCTAAGGCTTCGCTGTCCTATCAGGCCTCAGATGATTGGGCATTAAAGACTTCATATGGTAGAGGCGTGCGCTTTCCTACCGTCAATGAGTTATTTAAAAGCGTCGGTATTACACCAATTGGCTCTAATACTGCATTAAACGCCGCACAGATTTTAGCTGCAGGTTTCCCTGCGCCATATAATGTCCCACTGGCTAATAACACCAACCTCAAGCCAGAAACTGCTGACTCTTGGGAGTTCACTGCAGAGCGTCTTTTGCAGAATGGTGTATGGCGAACTTCGGTGTTTGGGGAAGAAAAACAGGACGCGCTTATCTCACAGGCTGACATTACGACGCTGCCTGGTTATAGCTTCAGTAACGTTCAGAACATTGACAAAGTGCGTACCTATGGTATTGAAACTGCTTTGCAGACTAGCGATATGATTATCAACAAGCTTGATCTTTCTGGAAGTGTTGCTTACATCCATTCAAGAATTGTGAGCGATACTGCTGATCCAAGATACGTGGGCTCAGAGTTGCCGTATGTACCAGTGTGGCGTGCATCAATGCTAGGTGTTTACCATGCGTCAGATAAACTCTCATATAGCTTAGGTTGGCGTTACAGCGGTAGGCAGCATAGTGGTCTCTACAATCCAGCAACCCAAGTTTACCCAGATCCTAATCCGGGGGTTTATGGTGGGCGTAGCAACTTTAGTGTTTTTGATGCGAAAGTGCTCTATAAATTTGCTAAGCAATGGTCTGCTTCCGTGGGTATCGACAATATCACCAACGAAAAATACTTTACCTTGTACCCTTACGCGCAGCGAACATTCTTTGCTGGTGCCAAGTTCGATTACTAGCATAGATGGAGTATCCGATGACAAGTACGAAAACAGCTGCAAAGCGTGTATGGCCTGCCTATAACACCATCTGGCGCTGGCATTTTTACGCGGGGCTGTTTTGCCTACCGTTTATTTTGGTGTTGTCTATTAGTGGGGCGATATATCTGTTTAAACCGCAAGTTGAGTCAGTGCTTGATCGGCCTTATGATCTGCTCGTTATGACTGGCAAGCGAGCGACTGCCGAAGCGCAAGTTTCCGCAGCGCTTGCTGCGGTGCCTGGCGCGGTGCTTAATGCTTATTTGTTGCCGGAAACGCTGCATTCAGCGGTGCGAGTGTTGGTCGGACAACGAAAAGACCTCACGCGTGTTTATGTGCATCCTGAAACCTTGCAAATTCTTAAGCTAGAACATGATGATGATAAGCTGATGCGCGTGGTGCATCGCATACATGGTGAACTGCTCATTGGCGACATTGGTTCTAATTTGGTGGAATTGGCTGCATCTTGGGCGATTGTGATGATCATCACGGGGCTATACCTTTGGTGGCCAAGCAACTCAAAAAGTTTGGCGGGTATTGTTTATCCGCGCTTAAGTAAAAACGGCCGAGTGTGGTGGCGAGATTTACATGCCGTGACTGGTTTCTGGATTTCATTCTTTACATTATTTCTACTGTTGTCAGGGTTGCCTTGGGCTAAGTCTTGGGGTGGTTTGTTAAAAGAAGTGCGTCATATTAGTGCTGGTAAGGTAGTGCAACAAGATTGGACAACGGGCCGATCCTCGGAGCTTGCCGAGCGTCAAAAAATGAATATGGCTGCGGACGATGAGTCTGAACATGCAAATCATCTGGCACACAAGCTTGAGGCCCATCAACATGAATCTCATCAACAAGGTGCAGATAAAATGCCGCAAGCCAAGCAAGACTACAGCGCGCTTGACCGTCTAGTAGACACTGTTCAGCCTTTGCATTTAGCCGCGCCAGTATTGATTTCGCCACCATCAAAAAAATCACCGGAATGGACTGCAAAATCTGATGCGCAAAATAGACCGCTACGCGTTAATTTGGTACTGGATGCCAGTACCGGCGAGATTAAATCCAGAAAAGACTTTGCGGATAGACCGCTGCTAGATCGGGTTATTGGTTACGGCGTCGCCATTCACGAAGGCCAATTATTTGGCTGGTTCAATCAGTTGCTGGGACTATTAACAGCGTTAGGACTTGCGCTGCTATCAGTGAGCGCTATCGTTTTATGGTGGCGCAGACGTTCGGTTGGCACGCTTGGCGCGCCACCTGCCAATAAAAAATCGACTGCTTATACTGTTGGGCTAATCGCGGTCATTGTTGCATTAGGCATTTTGTTGCCGTTCTTTGGACTTACCTTGCTTACAGTTTTGTTGATTGAGCACCTGATATTGCAACGCATGCCTTCAGCGCGAAATTTTCTTGGCTTGAGTCAGGCTACGGTTGAGTGATAGCCGCTACAGACATGACTGGTGACCGCCTGAGTAAGTTTGCTGGCTTATTGCTAGTATTGGTGTTTCACGGTGCCTTGCTTTATGCCGCAATGAGCTACAAACTGATTCCTCCGCCACAAGAAGCGGTGACTTTGTTCGTGAATCTGATTAATCCACCGCCCCCTAAAAAAGAAGAGCCGCTGCCGGAGCCTCCTAAACCACCGCCGCAAAAAGTTAAGCTGGTAAAGCCGCAGCCAGTGACACAGCCCAAACCAGAGCCAATGTTAGCGTCGAATGCAACTGTGACATCTGTTTTGGAAGCTGTGGCACCTACGCCACCACCAGAGCCTATCAAACAAACAGCACTTGCACCAGAACCTGTTGTGGAGGCCGCGCCAAAACCTCAAGTGCCGGTTACTTTGTCATCTGATTTATCAGTTTCTTGTCCGCAGCGATCTATGCCGAATTACCCAGCCATCTCTAAACGTACGAATGAGCAAGGCTCCGTCGTATTACGGGTAGAGCTGGATGAAACCGGCCGTATCGCCTCTGCACGCGTGGCGACCAGCTCAGGCCATAAACGGCTAGATGAAGCCGGGCTAGCTGCGGTAAAAAGTTGGCAGTGTAATCCTTCAACGCGTAACGGCGTGGCGGTACGCGCAGTCGCATTGCAACCATTTGATTTTATTTTAGAAGGACGTTGATATGTCACATGAATTAGGGATTTCGCATTTTGTAGCGCAGGTAGACACCGTTGGTAAGGGCGTATTGGTGTTTTTACTCATATTGTCAGTGGCAAGTTGGTATCTGATTTTCACCAAAGGACTTGCTAACTGGCTAGAAGCGCGCCGTGCCAAGCTATTTCTTGATAAATTCTGGGAATATCATTCGGTTGATGAGTTAGCTTACAGCTTAAAGCAAGGCAAACCTGATAATGCTTTTGCTAATCTAGCCGCTGAAGGCTTGGCTGCACTACGTAATGCGAGTAGTCACGGGCTTCAAAAGTTGGCTGCTGCTGGCGGCATGTCAGAATTTATGACACGTGCATTGCGCAACGGTATTGATCAAGAAACTGCGCGTACTGAAAATGGGCTAACAATACTGGCTTCTGCCGGCTCGGCCTCGCCTTATATTGGCTTGTTTGGCACCGTATGGGCAATTTATCATGCCTTAGTGCAAATTGGTCTTTCTGGCCAAGGTACCTTGGATAAGGTAGCAGGCCCAGTGGGAGAGGCGCTGATTATGACTGCGATTGGTTTGGCTGTGGCGATTCCAGCCGTGTTTGCATACAATGCATTCAATCGTCGCAATAGACTATGGCTGGCTAAGCTGGATGCTTTTGCACATGACTTGTTTGTGATGTTAACCATGGGGAATGCTGTAGAAGAGAAAGTCAAACCAGAACTAAAGTCAGTAGGTCATGCATCATGAGTTTCGGCAGCTTTAATTCGCAGCAACAACATACCGCGATGGCGGAGATTAACGTGGTGCCGCTGGTGGACGTGATGCTGGTGCTATTGGTGATATTTATTATTACTGCGCCGCTTTTAACCAATGCCGTCAAAATCGATTTACCTAAAGCATCAAGCAGTCCCAATGTGATGAAAGCAGATTATATTGAGCTGGCTATTCGTGAGGATGGTAGCGTGTTTTGGAATGGTGAGCAGATGCAGGCCGAGTCTATGGAAGGACGATTTGTTCTGGAGGCTAAAAAGCAAACGCCTCCAGAATTACATATCCATGCAGACAGGTTGACTCATTATGAAAACGTAGCGCAGGTAATGTCTGCCGCAGCTAAAGCCGGGCTCGTTAAAATTGGCTTTGTGACTGATCCTTCACTCGCTAGGTAGCACATATGGTTGCAAATTTAAATGGTATCCGCTTCATTTTTCAATAAATCCGCATCCATAAAGTAACTAATTCTTTTGCGTGGATTTAAATATTCAAGCACATCTGCGGGCAGTTGGTTTGGCCTTAAGCAAATGCTGATGTTCACGCTTGGTTCGTCACGCAGATCTAAAATAAGCGGTTCACGACGGCTAGCGAGCGGGTCGTGCAACATCACAAACGGTCGTAATGGTTTATTGGGATTCACTGAAATAACAATCGCATAAACCCCTGACGATAGCTGTACGATGCTGCCGGGCGGGTAGATTCCCAGTGATTTAATCAAACGCTTAAGTAGTGATTCGTCTAATTTGGAGCGCTGATTAGCGTACATGTGCGCTAAAGCTTCGTAAGGTGTCTTTGCTAGGGCTTGGTTGTTAGGGTTACATAGGTTGTCGTAACCATTCACAATCGCGATTAATCGAGCAAGCATGTCTGTTTGCTCGGCTTTTAAATGTTTCGGGTAACCAGTGCCATCTGCATGCTCATGGTGCTGCAAGATGATTTGTGCGATTCGAACTGGCAGGCCAACCTCTTTGGCCATGCGGGCGCCAATTTCACTATGTTGCTCAAAGTATGATTGCTCTGATTTGGTTAGCGGCTCTTTCTTCATCAGGATTTTATCGGTGATTTCAGCTTTACCTATATCATGGAATATCGCTGCCATACCTAACAGACTGGCGTCCTCCTTAGTCATTTCAATGGATTTAGCCATAATGAGTGCTAATACTGTGACATTGAGTGAATGTTGGTAATTACTATCGCTGGAACGGTTGCCATTGAGTGCGTGGATAGCAATATCGCCTTCAGTAAGGGCGGTATCCACCATCTCATTGACAATTAACGTAGCTTGTTCAATAGATGTTTGGGGGGCTGTCAGAATGTTACGTGTTGCTTGTCGAGCAATGTCACTGGCTATGACGAATTTTTTTTCATTTTCATCAATCGCATTATGCAGATGTTTTAAACGCTCAACTTTTGAAACGATGACATGTGTAACATCGTTAGCAATAATAGCCGCTTCATTCATCGTGATCGATGCTTCGGTTGACTTCGCGGTAATGTTTGATAGCGTAAAGGGTTCGCAATCGCTACGGTTTGGGTCATACCGTAGTTTTTTGAGTCCGGTTTTTTTGATTTTAGAGATTTGCTCTTCATCTTTAATTTTAAAGTTGCTGAGCGTAAATGGATGATCCATCCAACCTAAGTCAAGGTGTACATATAAGCCAACGCAAAGTTGGTCTACTTCAATAAAGCTGGGCTGGTTAATCGGCATTCTCTTGACCTTTATATCTTTCTACGGCTAATAACTTGGTAAATTCTGTTGTGGTGATAGGTTTGCTGTAAAGGTAGCCTTGCGCTTCTTCGCAAC
>CAINWC010000187.1 GCA_903854305.1 uncultured Pseudomonadota bacterium
GCACATAAAGCAGCCATTACGCTAAATCGCTACTTGCCATTCTTTCTTGATATTGAAAAGCAATTTAAAACCATCCCAGATTACGATGCTTTGTTGCAACACTTGGGCGCGGCCAAGTTGCGCAAAGTATTACTTCCTATGCGCTGGATGGAAGTAATTGGACTGATCATTGTTGACGCCGTAACCCGTGAAGAAAATACCGAAAAACGCAGAATCGTTGCACTACTAGATAAAGTCGGTAAAACAACAAAACAAAGAAAAGTGATGGATGAGTACCATCGTTTGTTTTTATCAGGTTTAAACGGACATAACACAACGATACGATCCATTAGATTAGCTTTATCCCCTGCAGTTGCAGTATTGCAGCTTTGCAGTACGATGGATATTACTTTGCCAAACCAAAAAGCACTTGATACATTTTTAGATAAAACGCCGGGACAACGCGCCGCCATATTGGGTTTTGTAAATTACTTACGCAATACCCATCAAATTAAAATAACCATACCCAAGCTCAGCCCTGAAAAAGCAAAGCGCAATCGGATGAATAAACTAAAAACTGAAATGCTTGAACTCATGCGAAAAGGTGGTGAAGATGAAGAATTTAGACGGCAGTGGCTATCTGTATCATTAGCGTATTTTCATGGCTTACCGAAAAAAACAGGACGATTTGTCAATACTGAAAATATACTTGATACTGGCGATGGAGGTCTAACAGTGATTTGGCATGGATTGAAATATTGGGTGAAATTAAACTCTACGAAACAAGCTAAAGACGTACGAAATGGTGGTGCTTAGGTAAATAATTTCCGCTACTCCAATGTAGTACCTCTAAACTTATTATCTAGTATGCTTAAATGGCTATATGCAATCTAAGGTTGGATGAGCTAATTTTTTATGTCTAAACTGTTTAACCAACAATCGTTGCCATGGCTGGAATCAGCCACTTGCAGCAACTGTATCTAAATACCAATTGGCTGGATCTGATTATCATGCGTAAGCCTAATGGTGAGAGCCACACCTACGCTTGCGTTACTGAACGGCAGCTTTCTGGCAAGCAATTTCAATCATGTATATTCGCAAACAACCCTCTGCAGTCACATGGAAATTAATACTGATAGACTGAAACATCCCCTTAGCCGACCTACGACTTTAACCGGGCATCGACGGCAGTGCAGACAAAGGAGTCATCCAATTCTGCTTACCTTATAGTGCTTTCGGCTAACACTTTTAAGGTGACACAGCAGACATCCCAATTATAATCAGTTGAGGTGCACAATTACCCCTTGCCCAAGACCCGCTAACATCGCCTTTTGGAACAGTCCGTTCCTGTCCCCGCACCACTTCGTAAGACAAATCCAGTACAAATTCCGAGCGACCACAACGCTTACAGAACGATTTCGCATCATAACGAGGGTCGGCGGCGGAATTGTCGGGTGTAACGAAATCATCATGAACATAATTGATCACCGAAAAGCTGGATCTTTACAGTTGTTGCTAGCTAAAAAATCTACGCTGGTTCTCTCCAGACCCCATATCTTCTTTCCGGCACGCTTCTGGTTTACTTTGTAGTGCTGGTTTCGTTCATCAAAATAGCGATCAATGGCCGTTTGTGCCGCTTTGACAGATGGGTAATCGCTACTGTGAATGATGGCACGAGCCATTCCACTAAAAACAGACTCGATCACATTAAGGAATTGGGCTGATGCAGGTAACGGCGCAAGCTCCAATGTGGGTAACTCCCCTTGACACTGCTTGTTGTGCTCTTCGACAAACGCTAGTAACTCCTTGGACATATGCCAAGATGCTGCATCCCATGATAGGTAGAGTTTCCTCATACCCTGGTATTTCTCAATCAGCACATTTGCCATTCGGATCATCTCGGTGGTGTTTTTTGCCTTTGAGTAGAAGTGGGTGACTTGATTTGTTGAAAGCTCCAGTGCAGCCGTGGCGATCAACCATCCTTTTGATTTCTGCCATTGAGGAACCGTTGGCTGAACCCCAGCTTCAACCAAGACCCGGCCTGCTTTCATTTTGATGGCGAACGGACCAAATTCGTCAATAGAGAAAAAGCGTTCGTCATGTTCTAGACGAGACAGAATGTCTTGAACATGCTGGAGTTTCTGTCGGTATTCAGGATCGTTACTTGTGAGAACAACGCGAGCAGCCCTCCAGCGAAATCCAGAATCTTTGATAATCGTGCGAATCACGCCATCACCAACCGCGAACCCTTGCGATTTCAGCGTCTGTTGCAAATCCTTCATCCGCCATGTTGTTCTGTTGTAGCCAGAAAGCGCAGGGGGTTCATGGAGCAGGCTAAACACCGCGCTTTTTAAATCAGGATCATCCGATTTTAGTTTCCTCATAGTTGGTTGGTAGAGCATCGTCCCACCAGTGGCCTCAAAATCGCCTATGTAGCCCCTGACAGTTTTTCGACTAATTCCAAGATGCTCCGCGATTGCACTAATGGCAAACCCCTTTTGCCTAGCAAGAATTGCAAGCACCCTCTTTCTGGGGTTGTGCGGATGTGGGGATAGCTGTTCAAGCAAGTCACTTGGGATTTGCGAGCCAATATCAGTTTGGCTTGGATTGCGTTCAAGGTGGTAGAGCAATTTCATCCATTCTTGCCTAATCTCATCTTTCTTTCGGATCGTGGGTGGCAGTTCCTTTTTCTTGAGGTCTTGTATTGGCGCATTTGTCCCGCGTTTGTATGGAATAGGTTTTTCGTGCTTTAACATCTTGCGAATGGTGAAACGGCTAATCTGAGTCGTTTTTGATACATGATGGATAGACTCGCCATCATCAAGAATCCTTCGGCGAATTCGCCTCCAGAAATACAAATCTTGATACATGATTTTCCTCCAAGTATTCAGGTGCGTTATGGACTATAGTCTACTACTTCAATGACAAAAATATCTTCTGGTATCCATCGGGCCGCCAGCCATCAACGACAGTATTTAATTTGCGTCTGCGCTGAGTCGAGTTGCCGCCGCCAAGGACGTGCTGGCCGAGTCGGGACGAGGAACAGACTGCTTACAGCACAGAGTACCCCATTCGCCAGAAAATTCTGTGCGACTGGTTTGTCCCCCATTGCAGCCGACCAGCCTTGTTTGGCGTATGACTCCTAGTGGCCCATAGCACTCAGTCAGCCATAAAATCAAGCGGCTACAAAGCAGACGTTCTGCAGTTAGGTCTTATTTTGACCGCAGTGAAATATCGATATGTATGCACATTGTTGGCATAGGGCTAAAAATAGCCCTTGGGTTACACGTACTACCAAAGACCCACCCCC
>CAINWC010000188.1 GCA_903854305.1 uncultured Pseudomonadota bacterium
CGCCAAGTTTGTTGAAATGGTATAAATATCCTGCAAATACATCGCGACAGGATCATCCACTTTCTCACCCGCTTTAAAAGCGGTGGATGGCGCGGCTGGTCCCATAATCACATCGCATTTTTTGAAAGCCTCAACAAAGTCTTGTGCAATTAAGCGACGAATTTGTTGCGCTTTTAAGTAATAAGCATCGTAATAACCCGCACTCAATACATACGTACCAATTAAGATGCGGCGCTTCACTTCCGCACCAAAGCCTTCGGCACGGCTTTTGTTGTACATATCCATCAAGTCAGTATATTCAGCCGCTCGATGTCCGTAACGCACGCCATCGTAGCGCGACAAATTGCTCGACGCTTCAGCCGGCGCTAATACGTAATACACAGGAATTGATAGCCCGGTATTTGGCAGTGAGATTTCTACAATCTCTGCGCCTAGTTTTTTGTATTCTGCGATTGCAGTTTCGATGACTTTGCCAACGCTGGCATCTAAACCTTCAGCAAAAAATTCTTTTGGTAAGCCAACCTTTAAGCCAGCTAGAGGCTTATTGAGGTCTTTGGTGTAATCTTCTTTTTCACGATTCAGGCTAGTTGAATCACGCTCATCAAAACCAGCCATTACGTTCATCATCAGTGCACAGTCTTCTGCACTTTTAGCCATCGGGCCTGCTTGGTCTAGCGACGATGCAAAAGCAATCATGCCAAAACGCGATACCACGCCGTAAGTAGGTTTCAAACCAGTTAAACCACATAAAGAAGCTGGCTGACGAATTGAGCCGCCAGTGTCGGTACCAGTCGCTGCCGCGCAAAGTCTCGCGGCTACGGCTGCTGCGCTGCCGCCACTACTACCGCCGGGCACGCGATCAAAACTCCATGGATTTTTAACGCCGCCAAAATAACTGGTTTCGTTAGATGAACCCATCGCAAACTCATCCATATTGGTTTTACCCAAATTCACCGCACCCACTGCATCGAATTGGCTGATGATATGTGCATCATACGGCGCAATAAAATTGGCGAGCATTTTAGAGCCACAGGTCGTGCGCCAGCCTTTGGCACAAAAAATGTCTTTCTGCGCGATGGGTATACCAGTCAAAGGCGCCACATCACCAGCGGCGATGCGTGCATCGGCGGCTTTGGCTTGCGCCAATGTTTTAGCTTCGTCCAAACTAATGTAAGCGTTAATACTGGGGTTGTATTGCGAAACTCTAGTCAGAAATGATTGCGTTAATTCAACGCTAGAAATTTTCTTGGCTTGGAGCATGTCTCCAAGTTGCTTTAAGCTGCTATTGATCATAATTATTCGATTACTTTAGGTACGAGATACAGTCCGCCTGCAACAGCCTGTTCTGTGGAGCCATTGCCTAAGGCTGGCGCATTTTTTTGAAATTCATCACGTAGATTGGTTTTAGTCACCACATCATCGCGCAAGCGCTGACTTAAGTCTTGCGAGTGAGACATAGGCGCGATGCCTGTTGTGTCTACCGCCTGCATTTGTTCGATTAAGCCCAAAATGCCAGTAAGCTTAGTTAAGGTGGCTACGGCGTCGCTATCGCTCACCTCTATGCGCGCCAGATGCGCTACCTTTTTTATATCTTCAATGCTAAGTGCCATGCTTCAATAATCCGAAATGTAAATGCTGGGTTTTCAGAGACTTCAATTTCAAGCCACCGTTTTGTAACAAGTTGTAATCACATCTTAATTTTCAACGAGATATGCGGTATTATACCTTGATTTTTAGCGCACCTTAATCGCGTAAAACAGATTATGTTAGCGCCCACCATCAAATTCGTATTGGCCATGCCTTAAACCACAGGAAAAACATAATGTTCGGTTTTATAACTAGTTATTTTTCAAATGATCTTGCCATTGACTTAGGCACCGCAAATACACTTATTTACGCACGCGGAAAAGGCATCGTTTTAGATGAGCCTTCAGTGGTTGCGATTCGCCTAGAGGGCGGCCCAGGCGGCAAGAAAATTCTACTGGCCGTTGGCGCTGAAGCCAAAGGCATGCTTGGTCGTGCACCAGCGAATATTCAAGCGATTCGCCCAATGAAAGATGGCGTGATTGCAGATTTCACCATTACCGAGCAGATGCTCAAATACTTTATTCGTCGCGTGCATGATGCACGCTGGTTTTCACCCAGCCCGCGTATCATTATTTGTGTACCTGTAGGTTCTACCCAAGTAGAACGTCGTGCGATTAAAGAGTCAGCCGAGCGCGCTGGTGCTAAGCAAGTATTCTTAATTGAAGAGCCAATGGCAGCGGCGATTGGTGCTGGCATGCCGGTTTCTGAAGCTACGGGATCAATGGTCGTTGATATTGGCGGCGGTACGACTGAAGTTGGCGTGATCTCACTAGGTGGTATTGTTTATGCTAAATCAGAGCGCGTAGGCGGCGATAAATTTGACCAAGCGATTATTGATTACATTCGCCGCAATTATGGCATGCAAATTTCAGAACCTACTGCTGAAGCGATCAAGAAAAAGATTGGCTCAGCATTCCCGGGTTCTGCCGTATTAGAGATGGAAGTGACAGGTCGCAACCTTGCAGAAGGCTTGCCACGCAAATTCACCATTTCGAGCAATGAGATTTTAGAAGCTTTAACTGAGCCACTAAATTCAATTGTAGGCGCAGTAAAATCAGCATTAGAACAAACACCACCAGAACTAGGCGCTGACATTGCTGAAAAAGGCATGGTATTAACTGGTGGTGGCGCGTTATTGCGTGATTTAGATAGATTGCTGGTTGAAGAAACTGGCTTACCAGTCATCGTTGCGGAAGACCCGCTCACCTGCGTGGCGCGTGGTTGCGGTCGCGCTTTAGAAGAAATGGACAAGCTCGGCAGCATTTTTGCTTACGAGTAAGTTAAAACAACAAAGCATGTGCTTAAAGCTTACAACCCCTTAAGTTTCAAGCACTATTATAGAATACAAGTTAAAGTACAAATCAAGTTAAAGTACAAATTAAGTCGCGGTAGCATTTTGCCTTTAGGCCGTTTAATACGGCCTAATTTATTTGTTCGTAGCGATTGAGCTGGCAACCCCTTAAGTAACAGAGATATTGAGTATAGTTTAACCCATGGCAAGAGGCTTTAATCACAAACTTGAGCAACAACAAGCCCCAGCATTTTTTGCGCGCGGCCCAAGCGCCTTTGCACGTTTAGTATTTTTCTCGGCCTTATCATTAGCGCTAATAGCCACAGACTCACGCCTGCAATATTTGAATAGCCTGCGCCAAAATTTGGTCGCTATTTTGCACCCATTACAAGTGGTGGCGAACGCCCCATCTCAACTTTACAGCGCGACAGGTGAGTATTTTTCTACACACCACCGACTACTGAATGAAAATCAGCAATTAAAACAGCAGGCACTTAAAAATGACATTGCGCTTCAGCGGCTTAGTACGCTGGCACTTGAAAACGACCATCTTCGCCAATTGCTTCAAGCCAACAAAGCGTTGGTAGAAAGCAGTGTTTTGGGTGAGATTATGCACGTTGGTCGCGACCCTTTCACCAAAAAAGTGATTGTAAATCGCGGTGAATCGCATCAAATTGTAGCGGGTGAAGCTGTCGTAGATGCCACTGGCGTGATTGGACAAGTGACGCGGACCTATCCATTAAGTAGCGAAGTGACGCTCATCACCGACAAGTCACTCGCGATTCCAATTCAAGTGGAACGTAACGGTTTACGCGCCATCGCTTTTGGCCATGGCCGCGATAATACTTTAGACTTACCGTACCTGCCAGCCAATGTAGATATACGTCGCGGCGACACTTTGGTGACTTCTGGCATAGATGGCATTTACCCTGCTGGTCTTGCTGTTGCTACCGTGTCAAAAATTGAGATTACGCCTGACTCGCCTTTTGCTCGCATTATCTGCGTGCCTACAGGCGGCGTAGAAAATCATAGACAAGTGCTTTTGGTCAGCATTCCGCATATTGATTTGCCCGCAAGCAGTGCTGCGACTCCATCTACCCATAAAGTAAAAATAAATCCCACTAAAAAACCGCCTCAACAAACGCCAGAAAAATCACAATCTGCCCCCATGAGCAATCCGCATGCACCCGAGTAAACTCAAGTCCATCTACTTATCACTATTACTGGCATTTATCTGCCTGTTATTACCATGGTCTGGATTTTCTTTAAAGTTACGACCTGATTTTTTATTGCTGGTCATCATCTTTTGGCTGATACGTGCGCCTAATTTATGCAATGTAGGGACGGCATGGTTTGCTGGTTTGTGTACGGATTTAGCTACCGGCGGCATATTTGGTCAATTTGCACTAGCATATACGATTACTGCATTTTTTGCCGTGATGTATCAACGGCGCTTAGTGTTATATAACGGCACACAACAGCTATTTTATGTGCTTTTATTGCTGCTGATCTCACAGGTCACATTGCTTATTCTTAAAGTTTTTGGCGGTGCGCAATTTTTAGGCTGGACTTATTTTTTACCCAGTATCACGGGCGTTTTGTTGTGGAAAATTGCCGTGATGTTTGGTTTAAACACAGGCGGGCGTGTGCGTGGGGCTTGATTTTACTGCGGATAAAAGCATGCTGTTTGAAAATACAACTCCTGGTATTTAAACATGCGGGCTGAACTAAAAAACTTTCAACATGAGCAGTACTACTTTAGACTCAGATTAGGCTTTACTGCCTTTGTAGTATTGGCGCTGTTTGGCGTGCTTGCTGCTCGCTTTTTCTACCTGCAAATCAAGCAATACAATCACTACCAAACGCTGGCTGAAAATAATCGCATTTCACTAGTGCCTATTGTGCCTAACCGTGGCCTGATTATTGATAAAAATGGTGTGGTACTCGCTCACAATTTTTTTGTTTACACCTTAGAAATCACGCCTTCAAAAATTGACGACCTTGAAGCTACGATTGCTGAAGTCGGCAAACTCGTTGAAATAAGTGCACTTGACCGCAAACGCTTTAACAAACTGCGCGAAGAAAGCCGTAATTTTGAAAGCGTGCCTATTCGCACCCACCTGAATGAAGTGGAAGCGGCTAGCTTTGCTGTCAACCATTATCGTTTTCCAGGCGTAGAAATCAAATCTCGTTTATTTCGACATTACCCCCTAGGCAAGCTTGGTGCACACGTAGTGGGCTATATCGGACGGATCAACGATAAAGATCTGTCGGGGCTTGAAAAATCAGGTGCGCTTTCTAACTACAAAGGTTCTGACCATGTTGGCAAAAGCGGTATAGAGCAGTTTTATGAACCCTACTTACACGGTACCACAGGCTTTCAACAAGTAGAGATTGATGCGGATGGGCGTGCAGTAAGAGTCTTATCTAGCACCGCGCCAGTGCCTGGCAATAACGTCATTTTATCGATTGATAGCAAAATGCAGGAAATTGCCGAAACCGCTTTTGGTGAGCACCGCGGCGCACTGGTTGCCATTGATCCTAAAACTGGCTCAGTATTGGCTTATGTGAGCCAACCTGCATTTGACCCTAACTTGTTTGTAGATGGCATTGACGTTGAAAACTGGAAAACCCTTAATGACTCACTAGACAAACCTTTAATCAACCGTCCTATACGTGGCATCTATCCACCAGGTTCTACTTTTAAACCGTTTGTGGCGATGGCCGGATTAGAAAATGGCAAGCGTACGCCGCCTTTTGCAATTAGTGATCCAGGTTACTTTACACTAGCCAACAGCGCGCACCACTACCGTGACTGGAAACCCAGCGGCCATGGTATGGTAGATATGCAACGTGCCATTACAGTATCTTGTGATACCTTTTTTTATGGTTTGGCACTAGAGTTAGGGATAGAAAAATTAACTGACTTTGTACGCCATTTTGGATTCGGTGAAAAATCAGGCATCGATATCCAGGGTGAAATCGGCGGCTTGCTCCCCACTCCAGAGTGGAAGATGCGGCGCTACAAGCAACCATGGTACCAAGGAGAAACAGTGATTACAGGCATAGGGCAAGGCTACACTTTAGTCACGCCCATGCAGCTAGCGCAGGCAACAGCAATACTAGCCAACGATGGTGTGGCAATGAAGCCGCATTTAGTCACGAAAATTCAAAAAGCGATTACGGGCGAAACCCAAGTCCTTCCTGATGTGGTGCAAGATAAAATAGCCCTTAATCCTGAAAATATTGCGATCGTGAAACGCGGCATGATGGATGTAACGCTACCTGGCGGCACTGCAGCGAGTGTGGGGGCTAATGCTGGTTATGCCATTGCTGCAAAAACGGGAACAGCGCAAGTCATCGGTATCAAACAAAATGAAAAATATAACGCGAACAGCATTAATGAACGTCATCGCGACCACGCTTTGTTCATTGCCTATGCGCCTGCAGATGACCCTAAAATCGCAATGGCGATCATTGTTGAAAATGGTCAACATGGAGGCTCAACTGCAGGCCCAATTGCAAGAAAAGTGATGGATTATTATCTACTGGGTAAGTTGCCCATCACGGAGCTGAGCAAAATAGACCAAAAAATTCCGATAAAACCTTCTGAAAATAATACGATACCCGTGCCCATCGCTGAAGAAGAGTTACATGATTAATAAACTATTTCAACACTTAGTGAAACACATCGACTCCTTCTTGATGACCTGTTTATTTTTCACTATATTAGTCGGCATGTTTGTGCTTTACAGTGCAACAGGCCAGAATATTTCACGTGTTTATGGGCAAGGCATCAACATCATAGTAGCCTTAAGCTTTATGTGGGTAGCCGCGAATATTGCTCCGAACCAGCTTGAACGCGCAGCTTTACCACTCTATACCTTAGGCGTTGTTCTATTAATTGCAGTTGCACTATTTGGCTCAGTAAGCCACGGCGCACGCCGTTGGCTGAGTTTAGGCTTCACACAAATACAACCGTCAGAAATCATGCGAATTGCCATGCCAATGATGTTAGCTTGGTATTTCTCAAAAAGAGAAGGTAAGCCAGCAATGTCTGATTTTGCGATAGGCGGTTTATTGTTATTAGTACCCGTCGCTTTGATTATGAAGCAGCCTGATTTAGGCACGGCAATACTCATTATGGCTTCAGGTTTTTATATCTTATTTTTGGCTGGCTTAAGCTGGAAATTGCTGCTTGGCGGCGGCATCTTATTTGCTGCCTCTACGCCAATACTTTGGTCGATGTTGCATGATTACCAAAGGCGACGTATCGAA
>CAINWC010000189.1 GCA_903854305.1 uncultured Pseudomonadota bacterium
CTGACGTATATCAGATCGCTGCTTAACTTCCACTAGTAACGGTCTGGGATAGTCGTTGTATGGCATATTGCCAAGGCGGTAATACACCAAAAAATCTGGTGTGTAAGGGTAAGTACGCCCATTTTTTACAAATGTGATTTGAACAGGCTGAGGAATGATATCTAAAACGTGTAAACTAAATTCCTTGCGAATGAGGAAATCTCGTTCTAGCGTAGATTCAAAAGCAATGGCGGTTTCACCACGGAACGCATAAAAACCAGATACACTTCGTCTGGTTGGTTTGATCTTACGCATTTGATGCGGGATGACTAAGTCGCAGTTATTATTGTTCATATTGGATTAAGTCGCACCTATTGATATGATTATTGTCGCAATAATTTATAGAATTGTTAACGTAACTCGTTGTTTGTTGGTTGACATTGTCTCATTTATTTTGAGAAGTCACAGCGGTGGTATACCGCGTCCGGGAGAGATTTCCTTAGCGCATCATGGTGTATTGTTTTTAGATGAGTTGCCGGAGTTTGATCGAAAAGTATTAGAAGTATTACGCGAGCCGTTAGAAAGCGGGCGCATCACCATTTCACGCGCGGCACGGCAAGCAGATTTCCCCGCAAATTTTCAGCTGATAGCCGCGATGAACCCATGTCCTTGCGGTTATTTGGGTCATCACAATAACAAATGCAGGTGCACACCAGACCAAGTATCACGTTATAAAGCTAAAATTTCTGGCCCCTTGTTAGACCGTATCGACTTGCACATAGAGGTGCCTGCACTTAAAGAAGATGAGCTGATTAACGCGAGTGTGAGTGAACACTCACAACCAATTAAAGATAGAGTGGAAAGGGCGCGCGCTAAACAACTGGCTCGGCAAGGTAAGCCCAATCATTTGCTCGGTACTAAAGAAATAGAAGACCATTGCGAAACAACCGATGCAGGTTTAACGCTCTTGAAAACTGCAATATCACGCCTTAATCTATCCGCAAGGGCGTATCACCGCATATTAAAAGTGGCACGCACCATTTGTGATTTAAGTGATGAAACCAGTATTCAACCAGCCCATATTGCGGAAGCGATTCAGTATCGCAGGCACGATATATAACAGGTAACCATGTATCAATGACAATCAGGTATTGAAGGCATGGCTTATCAGCCAATGCTATAATTCGCCATCCAAATAGACACTACTAAAGCTTTCATATGTATCAAGATAAAACCTCTGCCACTGAAAAAATCCTGAGGGATTTACTCGCCAAACGCATTCTTATTTTAGATGGCGCAATGGGGACGATGATTCAGCAATACAAGCTGACAGAGGCTGATTACAGAGGCGCACGTTTCACTGACTTTGCCGCGCCAGCAGGGCAGCGCGAACTGTTTGTCAAAGGTAATAACGAGTTATTGACCTTAACGCAGCCGCATATCATTCAAGAGATCCACGAGAAATATCTAGCCGCAGGCGCTGATATTATTGAAACCAATACCTTTGGTGCAACCACCGTCGCGCAAGATGATTATCATATGGCGCATCTGGTGTACGAGATGAATGTGCAGGCCGCCAAGCTTGCCCGCAGTTCTTGCGATAAATACAGCACGCCAGATAAACCGCGTTTTGTGGCTGGCACCTTAGGCCCTACGCCTAAAACCGCGAGCATTTCCCCCGATGTGAATGACCCGGCCGCGCGTAATGTTAGTTTCGATCAGCTTGTTACCGCTTACTTAGAGCAAGCACGCGCCTTGGCAGAAGGCGGCGCAGATATTTTAATGGTAGAAACCATTTTTGATACGCTTAACTGTAAAGCGGCTTTATTTGCGATTGATGCGTTTTTTGAAGAGAGCGGCTTACGTTTTCCAATCATGATTTCAGGCACAGTCACCGATGCTTCTGGCCGCATTTTATCCGGGCAAACCGTTACGGCTTTTTGGCACTCTGTGCGCCATGCAAAGCCACTGAGCATAGGCTTGAACTGTGCATTGGGGGCCACTTTAATGCGTCCTTATGTAGAAGAAATCTCAAAAATCGCTGATACTTTTGTGTGCATTTACCCTAACGCCGGTTTGCCTAACCCGATGTCAGACACTGGTTTTGATGAAACACCGGATGTCACCTCAAGCCTAGTGAAAGAGTTTGCAGAAAGCGGCTTTCTGAACATTGCCGGTGGCTGCTGCGGCACTACGCCAGCGCATATCAATGCCATTTACAATGAAATTAAAGATATAGCGCCACGCATACCGCCGGTGTTGCCACAAACACTCAAGCTGTCTGGCTTAGAGCCATTTATCATTGATGAAGACTCCTTGTTTGTAAATGTGGGTGAGCGCACCAATGTCACCGGCTCTAAAGCGTTTGCGCGCATGATTATTAACGAGCAATACGATGAAGCTTTAACTGTAGCGCGTCAGCAGGTAGAAAACGGTGCGCAAGTCATCGACATTAACATGGACGAAGGCATGCTGGACGCCGTTAAAGCCATGACGCACTTTTTGAATCTCATTGCTTCCGAGCCGGACATTGCCCGTGTGCCCATTATGATCGATTCCAGTAAGAGGTCAGTCATTGAAGCTGGTTTGAAATGTGTGCAGGGCAAATCGATTGTTAATTCAATCTCTATGAAA
>CAINWC010000190.1 GCA_903854305.1 uncultured Pseudomonadota bacterium
CTAAGCAGTATTTCTTAAAACACTGCAACTTTGGTGGAGGTAAGCGGGATCGAACCGCTGACCTCTTGCATGCCATGCAAGCGCTCTCCCAGCTGAGCTATACCCCCGTACCTACATCTTTCTCTGAAGAATCAATGACAAGTCAGCGAGGCGCCATAATAAAGATGGGTAGGGTGGTTGTCAATGATTTTTCACCAAATATACCGATTATTTACCTAGTGATATTTCATTTAAATATTGGCTGTCAGCCTGATTTAATCTGTTTGTGATGTTGGTGCTAATTAAATCAATATGTTAGCAATATCTTCGTGCACTTTAACACTGAAAATTTAAGATTTAAGCAACAGTAAGCTTTTAGCCTCGAACGTTAGTCTCGCTACCAAACTGCATTAAATCTACACGAGGCAGTGGTTGCCAGCCTGTTTTACGGTGCTCCGCTACTACGTTGGTAAATATGCCGCCCCGCACGTAAAACTTCGCTGTTACGCGCATAAACTTTGGATTGGTCGCGGCAATTAAGTCATCTAAAATACGATTGGTAACAGCTTCGTGAAAACAGCCTTCGTTTCGAAACGAAACAATATAAAGTTTTAAGCTTTTAAGTTCCACGCATTGCTGATCCGGGATGTAATCTAAGTAGATAATTGCAAAGTCAGGCTGCCCAGTTTTTGGGCATAGGCATGTAAACTCAGGAATTTCCATGTGAATATGAAAATCGCGATCTGGGTTGGGATTTGGGAACGTTTCTAATGTTTTAGAAGGTTGAGCGCTTAAATCGCCCAACAGTGTTACGCTTTCGTGCAAAGGGGTGTTAGGCATATTGGCATTCATATCAAATAATTCAGCCTATTATAAATCGCCTGTTATAAAATTGAATAAAATAATAATAAAAGTAATCACAAAACCTTATTTATTAAGTTTATCTATTTGCGCCTGACTCATTTAAAACTTGCTGGCTTCAAATCGTTTGTTGATTCAACAACGTTGTACATTCATGGGCAGCGTGTGGGGGTTGTTGGGCCTAATGGTTGCGGCAAGTCTAATGTGATGGAGTCCGTGCGCTGGGTGTTGGGTGAGTCGTCCGCCAAAGAAATGCGCGGTGACAGCATGGATGCGGTCATATTCAACGGTTCTGGCAACCGCAAACCTATATCGCGCGCCAGTGTTGAATTAGTCTTTGATAATAGCTTAGGCGGCGCATCGGGCGAGTGGTCGCAATATGCAGAAATTTCAGTCAAGCGCATCATTGAACGTGAAAAAGGTTCTACTTATTACATTAACAATACGGTGGTGCGTCGTCGTGATGTGGCGGATCTGTTCTTGGGGACTGGTTTGGGCGGTCGTGCTTACGCCATTATTGGTCAAAATACGATTAATCGCATTGTAGAAGCCAAGCCTGAAGAATTGCGTATCTTTTTAGAAGAAGCCGCTGGCATTAGTAAATATAAGGAGCGGCGACGGGAGACTGAGTCACGCCTACGAGATACGCGTGAAAACCTGATCCGGGTAGAGGATATTCTACGGGAGCTAGATAAACAGATTGTGCGTTTGCAATCTCAGGCAGTGGTAGCGGAACAATATCATCGCTTGCAGGCCGCGCTAAATATAACCAAAGGGCAAGTCTGGTTATTGAAAAAGCGTGACGCCAGCGCGCTGTGGGAAAAAGCGCAACGTACTGTAGATAAGCTTGTGAATGAGCTTGAAGCGCAAATGGCAAGCTTGCGTAGTAGTGAAAGTGTGCTGGAAACATCGCGGCAGCAAAATATCATGGCAATTGATGCGACGAATAAAGCGCAGGCCAGTTATTACGAGGTCAATGCCGAGGTTTCTAATCTTGAAAATCAAGTTAAAAATACGGCTGATGCACGGGAGCGGATGCAATTACAGTTGCAACAACTCACTGCGCAACTTGAAAAAAACAGTGCGCAACATACTCACTTTCAAAGTACGCTACTTTTGGCGCAGTCTGAACTGCAAAACGCAAATACCGATTTTGCGACGACAGAGTTAGCCATTCAAGCCACGCGCGTAGCGCTACCAGTACAATCGCAACAGTACCAACACGCACTCACTGTCTTTAATGCGAGTCAGGCAGCATTGATGAACGCAGAGCAGCGTTTGCGTCTGGAGCAGGCTAATGCGGGTCATATTGCACGCTCAGTGGCTGAAACAACGGATCAGTTGCAGCGATTTCAGCAAAGCTTGACCAGCATTCAAATGACGCCAGACGAAGCCCTTGCTGAAAAACAAGCACAGCTAATCGCCGCTGAGACTGTAGTAGCGGATTTAGACACACATACATCAGGCATGCAGCAAAATGAGCAGTCAATTTATATTGAACTGAAGAATAATCGAGACTTGCATCAATCTCAGCAACGTGAACTGCATGTACTTGAAGCTGAAATTAGCTCTTTAGCTAAGATTCAGCAATCTATGCGCATGGGCAATAATGAAGCCTCATTAATGGCTTGGTTGAAACATGCAGGTTTAGATAATGGCGCCCGTATCTGGCAAACCATCCGCATCAAAAAAGGTTGGGAAACTGCATTTGAGGCGATATTAGGAGCCAGACTTAATGCTATTGTTAATGATGACTTTACGCATAAAAATAGGCCGCCAGCTGCGCTTGCCTTAGCAACTGCGACGCTTGCAACGGACGCTGCGCATTCGCTAAAAGATAGCCATCAATCATCCATGTATTCATTAATAGAAAAAATAGAACCCAATTGTCAGGCCGCGCTTCAAGACTGGCTGGCAGGCGCATATTGGGTTGAAGGTGATGTTGATGCGGTGGTTGAAAGTCAAAAACTGGCCAACGGCGAATGTTTGGTGAATAAGCATGGCGACATTTACACTCGGCATAGCGTGACTTTTTTTGGTGCGCAATCACTGATCCATGGCGTGCTAGAAAGGCAAACGCAGTTAGAGCGCCTGCAAAAACAATTGCCGGATTTACAGCAAAGCTTGAAATTTACCAATGAGCAGGTCACGCAATTAGAACAAAACCTGCAAACTTTACGTGCCGAACAGCAAACGCATGCTTTGCGATTGAAAGTGGCAACACAACAAGCTCACCAGCTTAATCTATTGTTTCAACAGCTCAAGCAACAACAATTAAATGCTTTGCAACGGCAAAAGACATTGCAAAGTGATTATGCTTTGGCCGATGAGAAGTTGTTGAAACTTAAGGCTGAATCAGTACTTAAACAACAGTTGATTGAGGGTATTTCTCAAAGTTTATTGCAGTTACAAAATGAGAAATCAATTGCTGATACGAATAAGAAAAAAATTGAATCTAGCTTTAATGAAGCACGTAATCAATTGCAGACTATGGAACGTACCTTTCAGGAGAAAAGTTTTAACTTAAAATTAAATAATAATAATATCAATGAATTAAATAGTAAAATTAATCACTTACTTGAAGAAAATGCTAGTCTTAAATTGCGTTGTCATGAAGTTGAAGTCACGTTGGCTGCCACTAAAATGGAAGCATTAAAAGCTAATTTAGAGGCTGCACTGAATCATAAGCAACAACAGGAACAATTGTTGATTGCTGCGCGTAATCAAATGAGTGAATGTGAAGCCGCATTGCAGCAACATGAACGCACTCGCATGCAAAATGAACAATTATTGCATCCATTACGCGATAAACTAGAAGCCAGTAGATTGGCTGAACAAGAGTCGCGTCTGTATTTTGAACAATGTCAGGCTGAGTTAATGGCTTCAAACGTCAATGAGGCCGAACTTGTAGAAAGTCTTGATGCGTTGAAATTGGATGGCGCAGCAGAAAAGCTTAAGGTTGCTGATCTGGAAAGAAAGAGAAGCCAGTTGATGCTTGATACAGAAGCACTTGGCGCTGTGAATTTAGCGGCAATTCAGGAGCTGGAGTCTGAGCAAACGCGTAAAAACTATCTGGATAGCCAATGTCTGGATTTAACGGACGCAAGTGAAACGCTTGAAGATGCCATTCGTAAGATAGACCGCGAAACAAGAGGGCGCTTGCAAGCCACGTTTGATGAGGCTAACCGTCATTTTAACGAACTTTTCATGACGCTTTTTGGTGGTGGTCAAGCACGGTTAGAGTTGCTTGGCGAGGAAATTTTAGATACTGGCATGCAGGTATTTGCGCAACCACCTGGCAAAAAAAATAGCACTATTCATTTATTATCAGGCGGAGAAAAGGCGTTAACAGCTCTGGCACTGGTATTTGCATTATTTAGGCTGAATCCAGCACCATTTTGTTTGATGGATGAAGTCGATGCGCCTTTAGATGACAGTAATACCGAGCGATTTTGCACTATGGTGAAAAAAATGTCTGAAAAAACACAGTTTTTATACGTAAGTCATAATAAAATAACGATGGAAATGGCACAGCAATTGATCGGTGTTACTATGCAGGAGTCAGGTGTTTCGCGTATCGTTGATGTGGATATGGAAGCCGCTGTGAGAATGGTTGAGGAACTAACTACTTAGTGGTTAAAAACCTTAAATTGGTTGAAAATAGCAGGTAAAACTAATGGTTGAAAGCTTAGCGTAAATGAGTGATTTGCAAATAATGTTAATAGTGATTGGTGCGCTGATAATAGTCGCCGTAATTATTGTCAATTGGTGGCAGGAGAGGCGTTTTCATCAGCAAGTGGAGCGCAGTTTTTCTCCATTAGCAAGCGATGCTTTACTAGATAACGCAACGATAGATGACCCAAAGCTTGATGTTTCAAAGTTTGATATAAGCAATTCATACACCTCGATTGATGATCCAGAGATGGATGACTTTACATTTGATAGCACGAAACCTGCGCATACTTTTCATAATGAAATCAATGCAATTGAGGATGATTTTTTAGAAGACAAGGCATTACAATCAGTCGCTTCTGATCGGTTTGTTAAACTCGAGCAGCATGATTCTCCAGCCAATAATCTGGCTGAGAGTGTTTCCATTGATGCTGCCTATTCACAGTTGTCAAATGCCATTGCTAACGGGCTGTCCGCACGCGGCCTAGATGCTAATATTAACGAGACTAAACCTAATAATTTTGAATCAAATGCTGAGGTGAAGCCAGCGCAACATGACGATATTAAAGCGATATTTGATGAAGCGTTTAGCCAGACAAACAAAGCAGCAACGGCTTTTGAACAAACCTCAAGCGTAGAATCGCCATTCAAGCCAAGCAAGTTAGAGGCTGTTGCAAATGTGCTTCAAATAAATCCAGAGCAAGACCTCAACCAAAATAGCCTTCAGCTTGACATGGAAACGCCGGTATTAAGCTTGCCAGCCATGTTGCATGGGCAAATGGATTTAACCGCATTGCTATACTTGGCCGCTGAAACATCCGCAGGTGCTTTAAATGATGCATTAATCGGTTTGTTGGATGATTATGATAAACCCATTTTTGTACATGCTTTGACTTCAAATCTAGCTTCAAATAAGCAGTGGTATTTATTGAAAGACGTGCCTCTAAATCAACAAGTTTCCAGGGTTGCATGCAGCTTGCAGTTGGCCGACCGTACGGGTGCGGTATCGCGCAATATGCTTAATCGCTTTCAATTGGCCGTTGAAACATTAGGTCTGGATATTAACGCGCACGTGGAGTGGCAAAGTGCAGGTGATGCACTTACCACAGCAACGGCGCTTGATACGTTTTGTATTGAAGTGGATAAAACCATGGGTTTTCATCTCGTGCATGGTGAAAACGGCGCATTTACGGGTACAAAACTTAGAGGCTTAGCTGAAGCACAAGGCTTTACGCTGGCCTCTGACGGCACTTTCAAGTATTTTGATGAAGCTGCAAAGCAGTCTTCTAATAACCAAAAAGCGCAATTATCTTTTGTCATGTTCAATCGTGATGACAACCCATTTAATCCGGAAATGTTGAGAAGCTCAGTCGTAAAAGGTGTTACTTTCCAGCTGGATATTCCACATGTTAAGCAATGTGCGGAAGCTTTTACACAAATGGTGCAAGTGGCAAAACAAATGGAAATCGGCCTAAACGCTTTGTTGGTAGATGACAATAATAAAATATTGAGTGATATTCAAATCGAGAAAATCCGCCATCAGTTAAAAGTCATTCATGCCACTATGCTGGTGCGTGGCATCATTCCTGGGTCAGATAGCGCACTCAGATTGTTTTCTTAATTTTTGCTTTGTTAAATCGAGCAAATTAAATGGCATATCTTGCAGAACAACGCATCATTGAATTGCGTGAACTGATTGCACGATATGATTACGAGTATTATGTGCTTGACGCCCCCACTGTGCCTGATAGTGAGTACGATAAAGATTATCGTGAATTACAGCGCCTAGAAAACCAATATCCTGCTTTAATCACACCAGATTCGCCAACCCAGCGTGTAAGCGGTTCTGCGGTTAATGCGTTCAATAGCATCACGCATAGGCAAGCCATGTTGTCGCTCAATAATGCCTTTGAAGATAGCGAGTTAGAAGCATTTGATAAGCGCATTCGTGAGGCATTGGGACAAGACAATATTGAGTACGCTGTTGAGCCAAAATTCGATGGCTTGGCCATTACACTGACTTATGAGCAAGGTCTATTCACGCAAGGCGCCACGCGTGGTGATGGTTACACAGGTGAAGATGTAACGCACAATTTGCGTACCTTACGCGCGATCCCGATGCGTTTACGCTGTAAAAATCCACCGCAATTACTTGAAGTACGCGGTGAAGTGCTTATGTTTAAACGTGACTTTGAAAAGCTTAATCAAACACAGTTGGCCAAAGGTGAGAAGTTGTTCGCCAATCCACGTAACGCTGCCGCTGGCAGTCTACGCCAATTGGACGCCAAAATAACTGCGACACGACCCTTAAGCTTTTTTGCTTATGGACTAGGTGCCGCAGCGGGCATACCTGCCTTAGATAGCCATAGTGAGGCGATGGATTATATGGCTAGTTTGTACTTTCCGGTCAGCAGCGAGCGAAAAGTGGTTATCGGTCTGAACGGCTTGCTTGATTATTACAAAAAAATTGGATTTGCGCGGGATAAACTTCCTTTTGATATTGATGGTGTTGTATATAAAGTTAATCAATTCAAGCAACAAAATGAATTAGGCTTTGTGTCGAGGGCGCCGCGCTGGGCGATTGCGCATAAGTTCCCTGCGCAAGAAGCGCTGACGGTAGTTGAAGATATTACTGTGCAAGTTGGGCGCACCGGCGCAATCACACCAGTGGCAAGGTTGAAAGCAGTGTTTGTTGGCGGTGTTACCGTTACCAATGCCACGTTGCACAACGAGGATGAAGTGCGCCGTAAAGACGTGCATATTGGCGATACGGTCAGCGTGCGTAGGGCGGGCGATGTGATTCCGGAGGTGGTTAATGTGCTCATGGAAAGACGCCCCGCAGATGCGCGTCGTTTTGAAATGCCTGCAGTTTGTCCGGAATGTGGTTCACACATTTTAAAGCAGGCTGATGAAGCCGTAGCGCGCTGTACCGGAGGGTTATTTTGCCCCGCTCAGCGCAAGCAATCGATTATTCATTACGCCTCGCGTCGAGCAATGGATATTGAGGGTTTAGGTGAAAAGCTGGCGGATCAGCTGGTTGAAGCCAATCTAGTACATACGTTGGCTGATATTTATAAGTTAGATTTAATGGCATTGAGCAACTTGGATCGTATGGCGACTAAGTCTGCGCAAAACATTCTGGATGCCTTACAAAGTAGCAAGGCCACAACGCTGGCACGCTTTATTTATGCGCTTGGCATGCGTAATGTTGGCGAGGCAACTGCAAAAGACTTAGCCAAGCACTTTGGTAATTTATCTGCTTTGATGCATGCCAGTGTCGAGGATTTACTTGCCGTGAATGATGTTGGCCCTGTGGTTGCGGAGTCTATTACCAATTTTTTTGGTGAACCGCACAATCAAACGGTGATTGCTGAGTTGCTCGCGGCTGGTATTACTTGGCCTGAAACCGAAGGCAAGCAGGCCGCCACAGGAAAGCTTGTTGGTAAAACTTTCGTACTCACGGGTACCTTGCCAAACTTATCGCGTGATAGTGCAAAAGAAATGATTGAAAATGTAGGCGGAAAAGTGAGTGGCAGTGTCTCTAAAAAAACAGACTACGTGATTGCGGGTAGCGACGCTGGGAGTAAGTTGGATAAAGCTCAAGAGCTAGGTTTGGCTATATTGGACGAAGCCGGTTTACTTGAGTTGCTGGCTTGAACTGCGTTTATGCCCAGCCAAAACTATCATCAATACCTAGAACAAGTCATTGCGATTGCAAAAGCGGCTGGCACAGCCATCATGCAAGTGTATTCAACTGATTTTAACGTTGTAAAAAAAGAGGATAACTCACCGCTGACACAGGCTGATTTAGCCGCGCATCATGTCATTGTTGCTGCTTTAAGTAAGATCACTCCACATATTCCAATATTATCTGAAGAGTCTGAAGCCCTTGATTATGAAATACGCCGCAAGTGGCAGCAATACTGGCTGATAGACCCCTTAGATGGTACGCGTGAATTTGTAAAGCGCAATGGTGAATTTACGGTCAATATCGCTTTAATTGACAAGCAAAAAGCAGTGTTAGGGGTCGTGTATGCCCCAGTAACCGAGGTCTTATATTTTGCCAGCCAAGACCAGGGCGCTTATAAACAGTTTGAGCATAAACCAGCTGTTCGTATTCGCACTAAATTATTAGATCTCAGGCAACCGATTGTTGCGGGTAGCCGCTCTCATTCCGATGAGAAGATGCAAAATTTCATGCAAAACCTGACCAATAGCTTAGGTGTAAGGCCTGAACTTATTAGTATGGGTAGCTCTCTTAAGATATGTTTAGTGGCCGAAGGTGTGGCCGATGTTTATCCAAGATTAGGACCGACTTCAGAATGGGATACGGCAGCGGCACATTGTGTTTTAAGCGAAGCTGGCGGTGACATTGTAGATGAGGGTGGATTAACGTTGTGTTATAACAGTAAGCGCTCTTTATTAAACCCATTTTTCTTTGCCAAAAGTGCTGGCGTGATAAATTGGGCAAGTTATTTGTAATCTATGGTATTTGTAGCACTCGTCATGGCAAGTATTATTCAATAAAACAGTTAGAAAGAGAATCGAAATGAAATTAAAAATTACTTTAAGTTTAATAGTTATTGCTTTGTTTTTTAACAATGTTTATGCAAATAGCTCAGATACTTTAGCTTGTAACCAAGCGCTGGATAAAGGCGATATCACAACGGCCCTTACGCAAGCCAGTAGAGCATTAAGTGCTAATGAAAATGATAAAGATGCTTTGATTTGCCAAGGCCGTGCTCAGGCGGCAAAAGGGGATATGACTAATGCATTAGTCTCATTTAAGTTAGCTAACGCACAGTCTATCGACGTTTTTGATAAAACAATTTCTACCTTACTGCTGGGCAATGCTTACAAATCACTTAAGCATTATGATGAAGCGATTGCCAGTTATCAACAAACGATATTGAATGCAAAAGCCGCTAATAATCTGTCATTTGAACGGCTAGGTCACAATGCCGTTGGTGATGTTTATTTTGAAGAGAATCAACTGCCACAGGCGCTCTCTGAGTATGGTCTGGGCAGTAAGCTCGCGGCGAATAACAACGAGCGTGCTGAGGGTTTTGAAAAAATCGCACTGACTCATCACAACTTAAACCAACATGATTTGGCGCTTGAATATCAAATCAAGGCTTATTTGATGAATGAGACTTCAGGTACTTTAGATCAGTATGCACATACCAGTATTGAATTAGGCCGTTATTATACGATTGAGAAAAAATACAACAGCGCAGAAAATGTACTCAATAAGATCATTAAATTTGCAAAGGAACAAGGTGGTGCTTATTTTGAGGCGCAAGGTAGCTATGTTTTAGCCAAGGTTAAGGTTGCAACGGGCGATGTTCCAGCGGCAAAGGCATTGATTGAATATGCAAAAATGATTGCTAAAAATACTAACGACAAACCATTAGATGAAGAAATTGATCAAGAGACTAAGAATTTGTTCTAAAGTAAATATCATAGAATTGTAAGGAAGTTATTTGGGTTACGACTAATAAATACAAGCAGCATCTCACAACTCCTTACTACTTGAGAACAGCCATGATTATTCGAAAAAAATCTGACATTATCCCTTCGGAAATCACACCTAAAGAGGTGTTTGATAACCGTCGTGACTTTATCCAAAAAGCTGGGTTTGGCTTAATCGCAGGTACTGCAGCACTGATTAGCCATCCATTAAGTGCAGCTACTTTAAGTGCCGGTGCTGCTGAAGGTGCTGGAAAGCTGGTAGGACGTGCAAATACACCAGTCATCGTTAAGCCGTTTGGACCACATCAAAAAATAGCTGGCTACACTAAAACCAGTTACGGAGTAGGTGAAAAACTTACTGCTTATGATGATGTGACCAGCTATAACAATTATTACGAATTTGGTACTGATAAAGGCGAGCCTGCAGTCAATGCCAAGTTGTTTAAACCATACCCTTGGACAGTAAGCATTGTGGGTGAAGTCAAAAAAAATAAAACCATTAGTATTGAAGATATTTATAAACTAGCACCACTAGAAGAACGTATTTATCGCATGCGCTGTGTTGAAGGCTGGTCTATGGTGATTCCTTGGATAGGTTTGCCGTTATCGCAGTTGATCAAATGGGCTGAGCCAAACTCAAACGCCAAGTTTGTGGAGTTCATTTCTCTAGCAGATCCACAACAAATGCCTGGTCAAAATATTCAAGTGCTTGATTGGCCTTATATAGAGGGTTTGCGCATGGATGAGGCGATGAATCCGTTGACAATTATGGCCGTTGGCTTATACGGAGAGCAATTGCCAAACCAAAATGGTGCACCGATGCGATTAGTAACGCCTTGGAAATATGGTTTTAAGGGTGTAAAAGCGATTGTTAAGATTCGCTTCACTGAAAAAATGCCACTCACCAGTTGGATGAAGGCCGGGCCAAACGAATATGGTTTTTATGCCAATGTAAACCCGCAAGTGGAACATCCTCGCTGGACGCAGTCATCAGAAAAACGCATAGGCGCAGGCTTATTCGCTGGGCGCATTAAAACGCAAATGTTTAATGGTTATACAGAGCAAGTAGGGCAGATGTACGCGGGTCTAGATTTGCGTAAAAATTTCTAAGACAGCCTAAAATGTTACGTTTTTTAACGGCTATCCCAAATAAAAAGCAAATGGTTTGGATTAAATCTTTTGTTTTCCTTCTCTGCTTAATTCCCCTGATACGCCTGATTTGGCTGGCTTTTCAAGATAATCTATCCGCTAACCCCATAGAGTTCATTGAGCGATCTACTGGCTTTTGGACATTATTCATTCTATTAGCAACACTGTGTTTAACGCCTATCCGGTTACTTACAGGACGCGTTTGGCAAATTCAATTGCGTAGAATGTTAGGTTTGTTTATGTTTTTTTACGCATGCTTACACATTACTTGTTATGTCTGGCTTGATTTTTCATTTGACTGGGCTGATATCACCAAAGATATTGCCAAGCACCCGCGCATACTTGTAGGCTTTGCTGCGTTCATTTTAACAATACCGCTAGCCATGACTTCAAGCAATGCAATGATGAAGCGACTGCGTCAACGCTGGAAGCAACTGCATCAACTGGTGTACGTTATTGCGATTTTAGGCGTTGTGCATTTTTGGTGGCTTGTTAAAAAAGATATTCGTGAACCATTGCTTTACGCCTGTATTCTAGCGCTCTTACTGGGCATTAGAATCTACTTTAAAAGTGTCGCTAAACCAAGTAAATAAAGGCTTTGTAGACTATTGGTAAAGTTAGATTAACGTAAATTTTTTTTATTATATTTCAATTTTTGTGTAAGTATTTTTTAGTGATTACGACAAATCAATGTATCTCAAGATAATCTTCCGATTAACTTGATTCTATAAACCCTAAAAATCTAAATTAAAAAGGGATTTAAATGTACATTTATTCTGTTGCCTGTTGGCGCGCGTTTAAAATTACCCAGGTGTGCGCGTTGTAGAATTACCCAGAGTGAAGGCCGTCTAAAAATGACGAGCCTGTTGATAAGTGTATCTC
>CAINWC010000191.1 GCA_903854305.1 uncultured Pseudomonadota bacterium
AAAGCTAGCGATATGACCGAGGATGAAGATGGAGGATTCGTTCATGGTAGTGGCAAAAGAGTATTGGTTGGAGAGAACAGCTTTAACAAGTATGTTACAAAGATTGAGTCAGATAAGAACTACTCTGTTTACTACCGAGAAAAAGACAGGCAGCTAACCACCAAGAAAGAGGCGTTTAATATTGTTGACCAACAACTAATAGACAATGGATATATCAAGTATTTTTCGCATAACGGAGGAATGCTAGTCGAAAACACGTATACGGAAGGTACGCTTTGTGAGTTATTTCAAAAACGTGCACTTGAATTTTCATCAGACAAAATTTATGAGAAAAACTTTAGTGATACCATTAGAATTAAAAGTCAGTTAGTCAATCGTAATTATGAAGCTGTCGTTAGAGGCAAAAGACAAACATACAGCATGGAATTAACAACTACAGGTGCAGGAACTGATCTGAAAAATTTGTTTGATGCAACTGAGCTGCCGTTTCCATCTCCAAAAAATATAGGTTATCTTAAACTTCTAATTTCGTTGTTTGAAAAGGAGTCATTCATTACTCTTGACTTCTTCTCTGGCTCCTCCAGCACCGCTCATGCCGTGATGCAGCTCAACACTGATGATGGCGGTAACCGCAAATTCATCATGGTGCAGTTGCCTGAATCCTGTGATGAAAAAAGCGAGGCGTTCAAAGCGGGCTACAGCAACATCGCTGAGATTGGCAAAGAGCGCATTCGCCGCGCGGCTAAAAAAATCCAAGCTGAAAATCCATTATTTGTAGGCGATTTAGGTTTTAAAGTATTTAAGCTGGACTCTAGTAACCTCAAGCCTTGGGATGCTACATTTGATTCGCTTGCTCAAGATTTGGCCGAATCCACTAATGTTATAAAGGATGATCGCCTACCTGAAGATGTCTTATTTGAAATCCTGCTCAAATATGGCCTAGACCTAACCTTAAGAATGGACACGCACACTATAGCGGGCAAAAGAGTGTATGAAGTTGGCGCTGGCGCTTTGATTGTTTGTTTGGATGATGGCGTGACTGAAGCTGTTGCTGAAGGCATAGGCAAGCTTAAAGAACAACTAGAACCTGAAGTAATGCGCGTAGTGTTTAAAGACAGCAGCTTTGCAAGCGATGCAGCCAAGGTAAATGCCGTTCAGGTACTCAAGCAATATGGCATTGATGATGTGAAGAGTATTTAGGAGGCAATATGGCTAAAGATTTAACCACCTCAGAGATTGAACGCCAGAATATTCTAAACAACTCTTATGCTTTAGCTGAAATTGAGAAAGCGGCGGGTGTTCAGGGTATTGTGTTTGAAGGCAAAGCCGTACTACTCAAAGAGCAAGTAGCAGATTTTTTTGAGGTAACCCCCAGAACTATTGATAACTATCTTGAGAAAAATGGAGAAGAATTACGGAAAAACGGTTATGAGGTCTTAAAGGGTAACCGTTTGAATTCATTGAAAATAATCATTAAGTCACTAGATGTTAACGAAACAGAATTCGTGAACATCAGCAAGTCACCACAATTGGGTGTTTTTGATTTCCGTGCTTTTCTTAATTTGGCCATGTTGATGTCAGAAAGTGAACGCGCTCGTTTGTTGCGCCAAGCGATTCTTGATATTGTGATTGATGTGATTAACCAGCGCACGGGTGGCGGCACTAAATATATCAATCAGCGTGACGAAGATTTCTTACACTCTTCTTTTATTGAAGAAAATTACCGTAAACAGTTTACCGATGCGTTAAAAGACTATGTTGCAATGGGTAATTTTAAGTATGCAGTTTATACCGATAAAATTTACGTCAGCATTTTTCGGGAGGATGCCAAAGAATATCGCAAGATTCTGAAGCTTGAAGCGCAAGACTCTGTGCGATCAACCTTTTATTCTGAAATACTAGATTTAATTTCTGCCTATGAATGTGGTTTTGCAGATGTATTAAAGCAGGCGTTTGATAAAAAAGGCAGGCAGCTTGCCTATTACGAAGTAGACACGCTTTTTAAGCAATTTGAATCGCAAAGCCACTGGAAGCCCTTGATAGAAAAAGCACGTAACAAAATGGCAAGCCGTGATTTGGCATTCCGCGATGCGCTTCATCATCAACTAAAAGATTACGTCACACCACTACAACGTGATGAGTTTGAGCGTTTTATTGGTGAGCGCAGTAAAGATTTAGAAAAGCGTCTGGAAGATGCAAAAGATGTGATGAAGCGGTTAAAGGATAGAGAGTAATGGTGCTGGTCTATTTAACACTAGATCAAGCCATTGCGATTCATTCGAAAACAGTCGAGGTAAGTGGTGGCGGTACGCTTGAACAAATTGAAGTTGGCAAGCTTGAAAGTGTTTTAGAGCATATTCAAAATGATGATTATTACCCCACCATAGAAGATAAGCTAACGCACTTATTCTTTAGTGCAAATAAGTTTCATTGTTTTGCAGATGGGAATAAACGTATTGCAATTACCTTGTGCGCGCAAATGTTGCTTTTTAATGGTTACTTGTATTGTGCAAGCACTTTTCTGAGAGATATGGAAAACATCAGCTATCACGT
>CAINWC010000192.1 GCA_903854305.1 uncultured Pseudomonadota bacterium
CTAAATGCAGCAAGCAATGCTTTTGCTTCTTCATCCGTTTTCGCAGTTGTTGTAATTGTGATATTCATTCCACGAATTGCATCAATCTTGTCGTACTCAATTTCAGGGAAAATAATCTGTTCTTTAACACCCATATTGTAGTTACCACGACCATCAAATGATTTCGCAGAAATGCCGCGGAAGTCACGAATACGTGGGATAGCTACAGTAACTAAGCGATCCAAAAATTCGTACATACGCTCGCGGCGTAAAGTAACTTTACAGCCAACAGGATAGTCATCACGAATCTTAAATGCAGCCACTGATTTTTTAGCTTTAGTTACAATTGCTTTTTGACCAGCAATTTTTTCCATATCACCAACAGCGTGCTCCATTACCTTTTTATCTGCAACTGCTTCGCCCACACCCATGTTAAGAGTAATCTTATCAATACGTGGAACTTGCATTACAGAAGTGTAACCAAACTGCTCAGTCATAGCTTTTACAACTGAGTCTTTATAAAAATCTTTTAAGCGAGCCATAATTCTACCTATGCGTCCACTGCTTCGCCATTAGATTTGAATACGCGAACTTTGCGACCATCATCCAATGTTTTGAAGCCTACGCGATCACCTTTTTGGGTGGCGCTGTTAAATAAAGCAACATTAGAAATGTCTAAGGGCATTTCCTTTGAAATGATGCCGCCAGCGATACCTTTCATCGGGTTAGCTTTTGCGTGTTTCTTAACTAAGTTAAGACCCTCAACAACAACATGACCTGAATCTAGAATAGCAATAACAGAACCTTGCTTACCTTTGTCTTTACCTGTGTTTAGGATGACCTGATCACCCTTACGTATTTTATTCATGCGAGCTCCTACAAGACTTCTGGTGCTAATGAAACGATTTTCATGAATTTTTCAGTACGTAATTCACGTGTTACTGGCCCAAAAATACGGGTACCAATCGGTTCAAGTTTATTATTTAACAGAACTGCAGCATTGCTGTCGAACTTAACCAAAGAACCGTCTGGACGACGGACACCTTTAGCAGTACGCACAACAACGGCACTGTAAACTTCGCCTTTTTTGACGCGACCACGTGGGGCAGCATCTTTGATGCTTACCTTAATGATATCGCCAATACCAGCGTAACGACGCTTAGAACCACCTAACACTTTGATGCACTGCACAGAGCGCGCACCAGTATTATCGGCAACTTCTAGCCGAGATTGCATTTGAATCATGAGAGTAATCTCCAACTTAATCCGTTAAAACCAACACCAGCCATTTTTAACTGAAAAATAAATTCACAGCTAACACGGCCGATAGACCCGGTCAGTATTGGGGCAAGAGCCTAAAGACTTAGATAGTATAAATAAGTCGCTCGCCTAAATAGCCAAACATTATATATTGCCAAACAATATTACGCAATTATTATTCCTAATAATTGCGTAATATTACTAAATTACTTAAGCAGTTTTAACTACCCAAGATTTAGTTTTTGAAAGTGGGCGGCTTTCAATAATAGTCACTAAATCGCCCTCTTTACAACTGTTTGTTTCATCATGTGCATGAAACTTTTTAGACTGGCGAATAACTTTACCAATCAAAGGATGCTTAACTTTACGCTCAACCAACACCGTAACAGTTTTATCCATTTTATCACTTGTAACGCGGCCAGTTAGGCTACGAACTACTTTTGTCGCTTCTGTCATAATTAAGCCTGCTTCGCCTTCTCAGCCAAAACAAGCTTAACACGCGCTACATCTTTGCGTACTTTACCTAGCTGATCTACTTTAGATAATTGTTGAGTCGCTACTTGCATGCGTAGAGAAAATTGCGCACGGCGCAATTCAATCAACTCAGCATTTAGCTCTTCAACGCTTTTTGCTCTTAAATCGGTTGCTTTCATATTTAGCTTCCTTAACCTTAACTGCCGATTTGGCGAGTCATGAATGTCGTTTCAATTGGCAACTTAGCAGCAGCCAAACGGAACGCTTCACGTGCAAGCTCTTCGCTCACCCCATCCATCTCGTATAACATTTTACCTGGCTGTATTTGCGCTACGTAGAACTCGGTACTACCTTTACCGTTACCCATACGTACTTCAGCAGGCTTTTTAGAAATTGGCTGATCTGGGAAAATACGAATCCATACACGACCACCACGTTTAATGTGGCGAGTCATAACGCGACGCGCAGCTTCAATTTGACGAGCCGTTAAACGACCACGTCCAATTGCTTTTAAACCAAAATCACCAAAACTCACTTTATTACCCGTAGTTGCAATGCCCTTGTTGCGGCCTTTTTGCATCTTACGGTATTTTTGTCTAGACGGTTGCAGCATCTTTAGCCCTCGGCTTTCTTACTTTTTTCTCTGGCTCAGCAGCAGGAGTTGTCGTTGCACCAATTGGCGCTTGTACGTTACCAGCAAAAATCTCACCTTTAAATACCCAAACTTTGATACCAATGATACCGTAGGTTGTTAAAGCCTCGGCAACACCGTAATCAATGTCAGCGCGCAATGTATGTAATGGCACTCGGCCTTCACGGTACCATTCAGTACGCGCGATTTCGATACCATTCAAACGACCTGAACTCATGATCTTGATACCTTGAGCACCTAGACGCATTGCATTTTGCATTGCACGCTTCATGGCACGACGGAACATCACACGCTTTTCAAGTTGTTGTGCAATTGACTGAGCAATTAATGTAGCATCAATTTCAGGCTTACGTACTTCTTCGATATTCAGGTGGACAGGCACGCCCATTAAACCTTGTAAAGTTGCACGTAAAGACTCAATGTCTTCACCTTTTTTACCGATAACCACACCAGGACGCGCACTGTAGATCGTAATCTTAGCGTTCTTTGCAGGACGCTCGATCAAAATACGACTAACAGCTGCGTTAGCTAATTTTTTATTTAAAAACTCACGTACTTTAATGTCGCCTTGCAACATTGCCGGGAAGTTTTTGCTATTGGCATACCAACGTGA
>CAINWC010000193.1 GCA_903854305.1 uncultured Pseudomonadota bacterium
ACCGATGATTCTATGATGTAAGGTTAAATTAACAGTAGCCGTATAAAAGTTGGTTAACTTTTCAAAGCCACGGTTAAAAGGTTTAAAGAATTTTGATTCGCCATGTACTGACTTCAATAAAATCGCACACAAAGCAGGTGTAAGTGTTAAGGCCACAATGCCAGAAATAACCACGGCAACCGCAACTGTCACGGCAAATTGGCGGTACATTTCACCGGCAATACCACCCAAGAATGCCACGGGTATAAACACGGCACACAACACCAAGACAATCGCCACTACGGCGCCAGACACTTGCTCCATAGACTTGATTGCAGCGAATAAGGGTGAGAGCTTTTCTTCTGTCATTAAGCGCTCAACATTCTCCAGCACCACAATCGCATCATCCACCACAATACCGATGGAAAGTACCATTGCAAACAGCGTTAAGGTATTGATAGAAAAGCCGAACATCCATAATCCCGCAAAGGTACCAATCAATGAAATAGGTACGGCGATTAATGGAATCAGCGTTGCACGCCAGCTTTGTAAGAACACAAAAACAACCAGAACAACCAACAACATCGCCTCACCAAGCGTTTTCACGACTTCTGTGATGGATGATTTTACAAAATCACTGGTGTCATAAGGCACTTCCCAATCCACGCCTTCTGGAAATCTTTGTTTCAGCTCAACCATTTTATCTTTAATAGATTTTGCGGTTTCAAGTGCATTTGCGCCTGATTGCAAGAAAATAGGAATACCGACGCCGGGCAATCCATCCAAAGAAGTGCGTACGTTATAGCTTTGTGAGCCTAACTCAATGCGCGCTACATCTTTTAGATATAGCACGCCACGCGGACCATCTGCACGAATAATAATATTGCCGAACTCACTAGGTTCAATCAAGCGACCCTTAGCGGTTACCGTGTAGACAATTTGCTGTGAAGACGGTGATGGTTCTTGACCAATTTTACCCGCAGCATACTGCGCATTTTGTATACGAATTGCATTGGCAATATCAGTGGTTGTTACACCTAACTGCGCCATACGATCTGGTCGTAGCCAAATACGCATCGAGTAATCTTGTGCGCCAAAAATGTTAGCATCACCCACACCTTTAATGCGCTTGATTTCATCTAACACGTTCAGCGTGGCGTAATTGCTCAAATATAGCGGATCATATTTCTTTTGCTTGTCAGTCAACATCACAACCAACAAAATATCATTAGAACGTTTTTGTACCACTAAACCAGTACGTCTAACTTCATCAGGTAAGCGCGGCAAAGCAATATTCACGCGGTTACTCACGTTAAATGTGGCTTGATTAATATCAGTGCCCACTTCAAAAGTGGCGGTAATCGTTAAGGTACCGCTAGAATCGGCACTAGAGTTAAAATACAGCAAACCTTCTACACCGCTCAACTGCTCTTCAATTGGTGCAGCAACAGTTTTAGAGAGCGTATCAGCGCTGGCGCCAGGATAAGTTGCGGTGATCAGCACGGTTGGCGGCGCAATCTGCGGATACTGAGCAATCGGCAGCTTCAAAGCCGCAGCCAGCCCTGCCAGCACGATAATGATGGACAAAACGCTGGCAAAAATCGGCCGAGTAATAAAAAATTTAGTCATGTTGAATCTCGCTTAAGCTTATTTTGGTGCTTTTTTTGATGCTTAGTGGTTTTGATGCTTAAATAGTCACGCTGTTTTAGCCGGCTTTTTAGCGGCATCAGGCAACACTGGCGACACCACTGGAGGAGCGCCAAATGGATGAGGTGCAATTGCCGCGCCAGGGCGCAATTTGATAATGTTATCCACAATGACTTTTTCGCCGGCTTTAAGGCCACTTAACACTACCCAGTCTTTACCAACCCAATTGCCAGTAACGATTGGCGTTATTGTTG
>CAINWC010000194.1 GCA_903854305.1 uncultured Pseudomonadota bacterium
CTAGTTTTCGATCAAGAGTTTTTTACTGACGACTATTGATGGTTCATTTTTCCATAATAAATAGACGCGGCAATCAAATTCTAATTGGTGATAACTAGGTTCCATGTGTTGGCAAAGCTGATAAAAGGCTTTGTCGTGGTTGCGTTCTTTTAAGTGCGCTAACTCATGCACTACTATCATGCGTAAAAATTCAGCGGGTGATGCTTTAAAGAATGCAGATATTTTGATTTCTTTTTTAGCTTTGAGTTTTCCACCTTGGACACGTGATATTGCGGTGTTTAACCCAAGCGCGTGGTGGTCAACACCTAGTCGGTTGTCAAAATGTACTTTATCAAGCAGCGGGGCGTTACGCAGAAATGCCTGTTTAATCTCATTGCTATATTGATATAGCGCTTTATCCGTTTGTATCAGATGGGCTTGTGGATAGCGTTGCGCGATGTACTCGCCCAGTTTATCTTGCGCCTGTAGTTGCCTGATTTTATCTTGAAGCGCAGTAGGGTAGTGTTGTAGATATTTTAATGGTGGTGTCATTTTGATTGTTTAGAGAAAGCAAAAAATTAAACAAAAAAGGAGGCAATTGCCTCCTTTAGTATTTTAATCAGCTAACTGATAACGCTATTAATATTATTCTATTAGTAAATCACGTTTGCCAGGTACGCCATTCATCGCGTCTGCATCTTCAAGGGCAGCTTTGCGCGAAGTGATGACAGGCCAAACGGTGGCTAAGCGGGCATTGAGCGCAATAAATGCCTGCTGGTCAGCTGGCACATCATCTTCAGCAAAAATGGCCTCAGCAGGACATTCTGCAACGCATAGTGTGCAATCAATACACTCATCAGGATTGATTGCTAAGAAGTTTGGACCTTCTACAAAACAATCTACAGGGCAGACATCAACGCAATCAGTAAATTTGCATTGAATACAGTTTTCGGTAACGACGTAAGTCATTTTTATTCCTTAAGAGCTTAAAATTCTAATATGTTATTTTAATTGATTTTGTCGCTATTTAATACGCGACATTCAAAGCCACGATCAAATAAGCTAAATAATCATGCCTGCGCCAACCGTGTTATTGCTACTTTCATCAATCACAATAAATGCACCAGTGGCACGATTTGTGTTGTAGCTATCCACCATCAAAGGTTGTGCAAGCTTGAACGTAATGCGCGCAATGTCATTCATTTTTAAATCAGTCGTCGCTTGCTGCTCTAGCGTATTCACATCTACTTTATATGCGATTACGCCAACTTTTGCTTTAGATTCACGTGTAGTGTGACGAATAACATAAGTGCGTGCGGTTGACATCGGTGTTTCTGATAGCCAGCAGACAAAGGCATCGATTTGTTTGACGGGTTCTTGTGCCTCACTCGACTTGACAATCATATCACCGCGAGAGGTATCAATTTCGTCTTCTAAAAGTAAGGTAATGCTTTGCTCAGTTGTGGCGGATGCTAATTGCGCTTCACCCAGTTGAATGGCTTTAACTTTTGATTGGTAACCGTTAGGTAGTACAGTAACTGCATCACCAACGGCAATTTCACCAGATTCGATGCGACCCATAAAACCACGGAAATCATGCAATTCAGGGTTGTCAGATGCATGCGGACGACATACAAATTGCACAGGGAAACGGAACGGTTCGTTATGCTCGGTATGTGCAGACGGCGCAGCTTCAAGCATTTCAATCATGGTGTTACCGGTATACCAAGGCATATTTTCTAGTCTATCTACCAACATGTCGCCATTTAATGCCGACATTGGAATAAAGCTAATATCGTTGCCAGCCGCACTTTTACTTTGCGCTAGACCGATTTCATTGGCAAACACTAAGTAGTCAGCACAAATTTTGTCGTAAACCGCTTGGTCATAATTGACCAGATCCATCTTGTTTACAGCGACTACAATGTGCGGAATACCTACCAAATGTGCAAGGTAAGAATGGCGGCGTGTTTGCGTTAACACGCCTTTACGCGCATCAATCAAAATAATCGCTAAGTTAGCCGTAGAAGCGGCTGTTACCATATTACGTGTATATTGTTCGTGACCAGGTGCATCGGCGATGATGTACTTACGTGTGCCTGTGCTGAAGTAACGATAAGCCACGTCAATGGTAATCCCTTGCTCACGCTCAGCTTGCAAGCCATCAGTGAGAAGCGATAAATCTACAGCTGTTAGCCCGCGTTTTTCTGAAGTGCGCGTCATTTGTGTGAGCGTATCAGCCAAAATGGTTTTGGTATCAAACAGCAAGCGACCGATGAGCGTACTTTTGCCATCATCTACGCTACCGCAGGTCATAAAGCGCAATAGGCTGTCGTTATGTTTTGTATTGATGTTTTGTGTGTTCGTGCTGCTCATTAGAAATAACCTTCTTTCTTGCGTTGTTCCATTGATGCATCTGATGTTTGGTCATCCAGACGAGTTGCACCGCGTTCGGTAATGGTCGATGTTGCCGTTTCCACTACGATTTTAGAGATAGTATCCGCGTCAGAAATCACAGGTGCGGTACAGCTAATATCGCCGACGGTTCTAAAGCGTACTTGCATGTTGATGATTTCTTCGCCAGCTTTAACAGGGTTAGTCACTTCGCCGTTTACCAGTGGCACATTCACTGGCACTATTGAGCCGCCACGCATCACGACATCACGTTGATGTGCAAAGTAAATGCTAGGCAATTTCAAATTCTCACGTTCGATATATTGCCAAACGTCCATTTCTGTCCAATTGGAAATTGGAAACGCACGAATATTCTCGCCTTTGTGCGAACGCGCGTTGTACAAACTCCACAATTCAGGGCGTTGATTTTTCGGGTCCCATTGACCAAACTCATCACGGAAACTCATGATACGTTCTTTAGCACGGGCTTTTTCTTCATCACGACGTGCGCCGCCGATACAGCAATCAAAACCAAATTCTTCAATGGCTTCAAGCAAGGTCACAGATTGATGTTTGTTGCGTGATTCA
>CAINWC010000195.1 GCA_903854305.1 uncultured Pseudomonadota bacterium
AGGATAATGTTGTCAGCTTCAATAATACCTATTCCTGTGGAACTTCAACAGCTGAATCTGTTCCTTGCATCTTCTCGCATTTTGATCGGGTAGATTATTCATCCGGTGACGCTGGCCACTATGAAAATCTGCTGGATGTATTATCGCATTCTGGCGTAGATGTGCTGTGGCGAGATAATAATTCCGGCTGCAAAGGCGTTTGTGGCAGAGCGAGTTACGAGGATGTCTCGAACTTGTCGGTACCCGCTTTATGTAACACTTCCGAGTGTTTTGATGAAATACTACTACATCAATTGCAGGAACGAGTTCAGCAAAACAATGGGGATATTTTCGTCGTTCTGCACCAGAAAGGCAGTCATGGCCCGGCCTATTTTAAGCGTTATCCGGAAGCGTTTCGCCGCTTTACGCCAGAATGCACAAACAGTGCACCGCAGAATTGCCAGAAAGAAACTTTACTGAATGCCTATGACAACTCGATTCTCTACACGGATCACTTCCTGCATCAAACTATTGCGCTCCTACAAAGCATGGCTGGCCAATATAATACCGTGATGTTATATGCCTCCGATCATGGGGAATCATTAGGAGAAAATGGCCTGTATCTTCACGGTTTGCCCTATGCTCTTTCGCCTGATGAACAACGACATGTTCCGATGATTGCCTGGGTCTCGAACGGATACTCTGCAAGCTTTGGCTTGGATCAGCAGTGTTTAAAAAAACAGGTTGGCCAAGCCTATTCCCACGACAATATTTTTCATTCCATGCTGGGTTTGTTTGGTGTGGAAACCAATCAGTATAAGAAAGACCATGACATATTTCGACAATGTCTTGTTGCAATGAAAACCAAGTGATGAAGACAAAGCAATGAAATCCAAGCGATGCAATCTAGATTTAAAAGGATGACATTCATGAACAATGCTGTCGAGCATCCCTTAAGCAAAGTCCCTGAAGTTACTTTGCTGTTCTGGATAATCAAAATTTTTGCTACCACGCTTGGTGAAACTGGTGGTGACGCCGTATCCATGTCAATGCACCTTGGATATTTTCTTGGGACGGTAATTTTTGCAGTAATTTTCCTTATTGCAGTAGTTTTTCAAATTAAGGCGCGGCGATTTAGTCCTTTTCTGTACTGGACAACGATTATCGCAACTACAACCGTGGGGACAACCTTGGCGGATTTCGCCGATCGTTCGCTTGGCATTGGCTATGCAGGCGGATCTACACTACTATTTACCCTGCTATTGGCATCTTTAGCTGTTTGGTATAAAACACTAGGTTCTGTTTCAGTCAATACGGTGAGCACGCCCAAAGCGGAAATGTTTTATTGGATTACCATCATGTTTTCGCAAACATTGGGTACGGCACTCGGCGATTGGACTGCTGATACAGCAGGGCTTGGATATGGTGGCGGTGCAATCATTTTCAGCGCGCTTTTGGGGGTTGTTTTTGTTGGTTACTTATGGACAAGCATTTCTAGAACCCTACTTTTTTGGGCGGCGTTTATTATTACGCGCCCCCTTGGCGCCGTGGTAGGTGACTTTCTCGACAAACCAGTCAGTGATGGTGGACTTGCATTAAGTCGTTACGGCGCATCGGCAACGCTCATTTTAATCATTGTTTTATGCATCCTGATTTTTCCGCAGCGCGCTGGAAAAAGTGCTGCGCATTAACGCTGAGCATGTATTTTAGGAGAATGGAATGGACGCTTCCCCCCGGCAACGGGCTACTGAAGTGACGTAAGGCAAGAGGAAGAAGCGGATCCTCATGGGCCGACGGCATCAAAGTGCCAAATTTGGAGG
>CAINWC010000196.1 GCA_903854305.1 uncultured Pseudomonadota bacterium
ATGGCAATGAGTTTCCAGTTGAACTTGCTATTACTGCATTTGACTGGACTGGTTCACGAATGATGGTTGGATTTATACGTGATATTACTGATCGTAAACATGCTGAGTTAGAAATTAATGATTTAGCGTTTTATGACCCTTTAACCAAACTACCCAATCGTCGTTTATTACGTGAGCGTTTAGAAGCAACGCTTTTGGCGGAGCGCCAATTAAAAAACTTTAGTGCTATATTGAGACCTTTGCACGAACCAGTTAAACACCCGTGCTTTGGTCAATTTCCATTTTTAAAATTAAAATTTACTCATTCTTGAGTCGTTTTCTCTTAATACCGTCGTTATTTAGCGCATTTCTGCCAATAATAGGGCGACTTAAGCCAAATTACCTGCCGTTAAACGCAACTATCCTACCTAGTCTGCAAATCCCGCTGAATCGCTACACCACGTTTGAGGTTGTAAGCGATACACATCAGTCCAAATCTCGTGAAGTTACGCACCAATCCAAGGTATCTTGCCTGACCCATTCCATAATGCAGTTTCAGTACACCAAATACACGTTCAACAATACTGCGTATGCCTGAGTGCCGCTGATTGCGTTGCTTTTGTGCATCAGTCAGCGGCGTGTTGCGATAGGCTCTGTCCAGAATGCAATTTTTACTGCCGCGTGCTGCGAGTAGCGCATCATGCGGTTCGCTTTTATAGGCGCTGTCTGCATATACCGCAGACTCTGCGCCTGATAATAAAGGCACCAAACACTTTGAGTCATGAACATTGCCAGAGGTAAACGCAGTTGCCTTGATAAAACCGTCTTCCTCTACTGCAATGTGTGCCTTGTATCCATACGTGGTCTTGCGCTTACCATCTGAACTCGCCTTGACGTTATAGCCCGCTTCTTTATCTTGCGTGCTGTTGCCGCCCACACCTTTGTTAGGGCGGTTCTGCTTGGCTTGAATCACGCTGGCATCCACGATGCTGATTTCTCCGGCCTTGATATACAGTTGCTGACTGCTCAGCTGGTCGTTAATTTCTTGTAGCAGCGTATCCCATACGCCATTCGCTAACTTCTGGCGGAAGCGCCACAGCGTGCTGTGATCGGGGACGCTTTGGTCTAAGCCTAATCCAACAAAGCGTCGAAACAGTAAGTCACGTGCCAATTGCTTTTCTAATTGTGGGTCGGACAGCTTGTACCACGACTGAAGGAGCAATGCCTTGAACATCATCAGTGGCGGCCATGCCTTTTCGCCAGCGGCTTTGTTGTGAATGCTCATCACGTATGCTTCAAGTCTTGACCAGTCCAATAGCGCGTGTACGTCATCCAATTCTGTTAATGCAGCATGTTCCACAATCAGTGCGTCTGCCAAGCTCTTTTGCTTCAGGTTCTTCCAGGCCATACCAATCAATTCTCAGGTGAAATTTACAGCCTTTATTATCTCATTTCATGGCTGAGCTTGCTTCAATTGCCGCGGCTCGTGCAAAGGTCTTATATTGTTTATAGATTTAGATAATTTCAAAATACTCAACGATACGCGTGGTCACGATGTCGGGGATTTGTTGTTAATCGAAGTG
>CAINWC010000197.1 GCA_903854305.1 uncultured Pseudomonadota bacterium
GGCAAGGCCGATGAGGAGGATGTTGTTTTTTAGTGTGTTAGGAATAATGCTGCAAGAATGTAGATAACACCTAGACTTGCATATTCATAATATCGTGATAGGCAGACACTAACTTATTACGCACCTGTACTGTCGCCTGAAACGAAATGTTGGCTTTTTGCCCAGCAATCATCACGTCAGATAAGCTCACGCTGTCGTCACCCATAGCAAAATTCTTGCCTAGTTTTTCTGCCTCGACTTGGCTTTGATTCACTGAATTAAGTGATGCTTTCAGTGCTTCAGAAAAGTCAATTTTACCGGTGCTTTGCGTTTTCTGTACGCCAGCTGCTGCCGCTAATCCGCCAATCGCATCCGTTTGCGGACGTTGAGCAGAAGCCTTTAGCTGTGCGAGCATAGATTCTATGCGGCTTGAATCAATTCCACCTGCCATCATGGTTTACCTCCAATTCATCTTGATCATATTTAGTCGCCAGCTTGCTTGAATTTACCCCACTAAATTAATAGGCATCAACAAACCGAAAGCTGACCATTGCTAATTTACCACTACTAAACAATCGCGAGTGTTCAAATAGGCCGATGAAAATTGCTCTATTCTAAAGTTTAAAAATGCTGGCAATCCGCATAATGGTATCCAATAGGTCAATGAATAGTTTTTATCAATTATTCAGCATTAAAAACGTGGTGATTGGTGTGCTGACATTGCAGTGCATAAAATTGGAGAAACACTATGGCAGCAGGTAATAACGCCGCCTTAACAAATGACGGTGGGTTGGGTTCAATGTCTCAAATGGGCAATAAATTACTCTTAGTAGCAGGTGCCGCTGCAGTCATTGCAGTGATGGCAGTGTTTTGGTTATGGAGCCAACAGCCAGATTACCGCGTGCTATTTTCAAACTTCACCGATAAAGATGGTGGTGCGATTGTTGCTGCGTTAGAAAAAATGAATGTACCTTATAAATTTTCTGATAGCGGCACGGCGATTTTGGTACCAGCAGCACAAGTACACCAAGCACGTTTGAAATTGGCTGCTGATGGCTTGCCTAAAGGCGGCAATATAGGTTTTGAAATATTAGAAAATCAAAAATTCGGTGTTTCACAATTTGTAGAGCAGGTTAATTTTCAGCGCGCATTAGAAGGTGAATTAGAACGTAGCATTCAGTCAATTGGTGCGGTTGAAGTTGCCAGAATCCATCTGGCCATTCCTAAAGCATCAGTATTTGTTCGGGATCAACAAAAACCAACCGCCTCAGTGTTGTTGAATTTGCGTGCGGGACGTAGCTTAGATGCGCAGCAGGTAGGCGCCGTGGTGCATTTGGTGGCGAGTAGCGTGCCTGATTTACCTGCGGCTAATGTGACGGTGGTTGACCAAAACGGTAATCTACTTTCTGATACTTCTAAAAAAATGGGCGCTAATAACCTAGACCCTACCCAAATCAAGTATATCGATGACATTCAACAGAGCATCATAAAACGCGTTGAATCTATTATTTCGCCTATTGTTGGTGCTAAGAACGTACGTGCAGAAGCGAGTGCAGAAATTGATTTTTCAAGCGTGGAGCAGGCAGCAGAAACCTATAAACCGAATCAAAAACCTGATGATGTTACGATACGTAGCTTGCAAAGCAATGAATCTAAAACCAGTAATGGTGGCGCTGCAACTGGCGTGCCAGGGGCATTATCTAACCAACCGCCAGCGGCTGCAACTGCGCCTATTACAACGCCACCAGTAGCTGCTGCTACACCTGGAACGCCCGGTACGACACCAGTTGTGGTTGATACAACCCCTGTGAATAGCCAAAAGAATATGACAACCAATTACGAGGTTGATAAAACGGTACGTTATGTTCAGCAAGCGATGGGTGGAATCAAGCGTTTAAATGTTGCGGTGGTAGTGAACAACATGCCTGTGGTGGATAAAGCAGGAAAAACAACGTATAGGCCGCTGACCGCCGCTGAAAAAACACAAATCAATGACCTTGCTCAGCAAGCGATGGGCTTTAATAAAGAGCGTGGCGACTCACTCACTGTAGTGAATAGCTCATTTGCTGGCGAGCCTGTTGAAATAATACCTGTAGTGCCACTCTGGAAAAGTGCTGAAATAATCGAGTATGGTAAAGATGCTTTGCGCTTTCTTGTGGGTATCGTGGTGTTGCTCTTGATTTACAAACGCGCTCTTAGCCCAATGCTAAAAAAGTTAATGACACCCGCACCTAAATTACTCAGTGCACCAGCTGAGGGTAACGATGCTGTCGTAAGTTTGAGTGGCGAGCAGCCAAAAGCAATAGCTGGAACAGGCTATGACCAAAGTTTAGAGGCGGCTAAGCAGCTAGCCAAAGATAACCCGAGAATGGTTGCAAGCGTTGTGGCAAATTGGACTAATGGGAATGAGTAGCGAAAATGAGTGATGCTGGTGTAATGAGAAGTGCCATTTTGATGCTTGCACTAGGTGCAGACGAAGCTGCGGAAGTGATGAAATTCCTTAGCCCGAAAGAAGTGCAGAAGCTCGGTTCAGCGATGGCAACCATGAAGTCTGTAGGTCGTGAGCAGGTGGGAACCGTGGTCACTGAGTTTTTGACGGAGGCAGGCTTAAGTAGTGATTTTGGCCTGGATTCTGATGAGTATATCCGTTCTGTGTTGACTAAGGCACTGGGTGAAGATAAAGCTTCTGGTCTGCTTAACCGAATATTGCAATCACGTGATGCCAGCGGTATTGAAAGCCTGAAATGGATGGATGCGCCTACGGTTTCTGAGTTCATCAAGAACGAGCATCCACAAATCATTGCAACCATACTGGTGCATTTAGAGCCAGATCAAGCCTCAGAGATTATTGGTTATTTCCCTGATCGTTTGCGTCAAGACGTGATGCTACGCATTGCAACACTTGATGGCGTTAAACCTATTGCCTTGCGTGAGTTGAATGATGTAATGACTAAATTGCTGACAGGCAATGAGAATCTTAAAAAGCAAACCATGGGTGGCATTAAAGTGGCGGCCAATATCATGAACTTTATGAGTGGCGATAACGAGGCCATCATCATGGAGGGCTTGAAAAATTACGATGATGACATGGCACAGAAGATCATGGATGAGATGTTTGTGTTCGATAACATTATCGATATTGATGATAAAGGCATCCAGGTCATTCTGCGTGAAGTGCAGTCTGAAATGCTGATTGTGGCGCTTAAAGGCACTACCGAGGAAATGCGCGACAAAATTTTCAAGAATATGTCATCTCGTGCGGCTGAAATGATGAAAGAAGATTTGGAGTCTAAAGGCCCCGTCAAACTTTCTGAAGTTGAGTCTCAACAAAAACAAATTCTGCAAATTGTACGAAGGTTGTCTGACGAAGGCCAGATACAGCTTGCTGGCAAAGGCGGCGATGACCAGTATGTATAAAGGCGCTCAAAATGACTAGTATGGTGATTCCCAAAGAGCAGCAAACTGCCTATGAAAGATGGGAAATGTCTTCATTTTCTGAAGCTAATGCTGGCGTAAGTGTTAGCAAGCCTAAGCATAAGGAAGCTGCCGTTTCTACGGATAAGATCGCTGAGATTTTTGAAAAGGTACGTAAAGAAGCTTTTGCAAAAGGGATGCAAGATGGCTTTGCGGCCGGCATGGTAAAGGCTAAGGAATATGCACAGGAAGATAAGAAAAGTTTCCTTAAACTGATGGAATCTTTCAGCAATGCGCTTGAGCAGTCTGACGAACAGATTGCCGATGATGCGTTGTCGTTAGCGCTTGAAATCGCAAAAGCCATGCTTAAAGTAAAGCTGGACATAGATAACACCGTGGTTTTACCTGTGGTGATGGATGCGATTCATTATCTGCCGTATGTGCAGAAGCCCGCTAGAATTTTAGTGCATCATGACGATGCGCAGATCTTGCGTGAATACTTAGCGGAAGAAATTGCCAGCCAACATTGGCAGATTCAGGAAGATAACAATATTGAGCGGGGCGGTTGCTTAGTTGAAACTGGTGCTAACCAGATTGATGCGACCAACGAAGTGCGTTGGAAAAGAATCAGCGATGCTTTAGCGCAAAATAGCAATTGGTTATTGCCATGATTCAGGCTAGCCTAAATCCTCTTGATCTTGAACAGCCAAGCCCTGAACAGCAGGGTCTTGGAAATCAACAGCTTGAAGATCAAAGCTTGAATCTAGCAAAAGTAGATCAAAAAAATATACACCAGCAGCGTTGGCACGATCATATTCGCGATTGCAAAGAGATTTTGCGCTTAGTAGAGCCGCTTGAGATTGCAGGGCGTATTACTAAATTAACGGGTCTGGTCATGGAGGCTGCAGGTATTAAGTTGCCGATAGGTAGCGCCTGCTATGTGCCGCTGGGCGAAGGGAGGCGCGTTGAAGCTGAAGTGGTGGGTTTTGATGGTGAACGCTTGTTGTTAATGCCGCAAAGCAGTGTAGATGGCGTGATGCCTGGCGCTAAAGTATTTGCCTTAGAGGTTGCTGAAGCCTTACCAAAACCGCACCATGGTCAACCGCCGCGTAGAAGAGGAACAGACCGTGCGCGCCATTTGCCAGTGGGCGTTGCTTTGCTCGGTCGGGTTGTTGATGGCGCAGGTAATCCGCTAGATGATCTTGGTAAAATTGATGCTACACAAAGTTCACCTTTAAATTCACGACCGATGAATCCGCTCATGCGTGCACCGATTGAGGAGATTCTCGATGTCGGCGTAAGAGCAATCAATAGCATGCTCACTGTTGGTCGCGGTCAGCGTATGGGTTTGTTTGCAGGTTCTGGTGTAGGTAAAAGTGTGCTGCTTGGCATGATGGCGCGCTACACCACTGCCGATGTGATTGTGGTTGGCCTGATTGGCGAACGTGGTCGTGAAGTTAAAGAGTTTATCGAACAGATTTTAGGCCCAGAAGGTTTAGCGCGCTCTGTTGTGGTGGCTGCCCCAGCCGACGCGCCAGCATTGATGCGTCTGCAAGGTGCTAATTACGCGACTGCTATTGCCGAAAATTTTCGTAATGAAGGTAAAAATGTACTGCTGATTATGGATTCATTAACACGTTATGCGATGGCACAACGTGAAATTGCCTTGGCGATTGGTGAGCCACCTGCAACTAAAGGTTATCCGCCATCAGTATTTGCTAAGTTGCCAGCATTGGTCGAACGGGTAGGTAACGGTAAGCGTGGTGAAGGTTCAATTACGGCCTTTTACACAGTACTTACCGAGGGCGATGATCAGCAAGATCCAATCGCAGATGCGGCACGCGCCATTTTAGATGGTCATATTGTTTTAAGCCGTAGCTTGGCTGAGAGTGGGCATTATCCTGCCATTGATATAGAGCAATCAATTAGCCGTGCTATGCACAATATTACTAGTCCAGAGCATCAAAAACTTGCGCGCAAGCTAAAGCAACTTAATTCACGTTATATGCGCAGTGTAGATTTAATCAATGTAGGTGCTTATGAAGCTGGCAGTGATGCTGTGCTAGATCAGGCGATTGCTAGACATGACGATATAGATGCATTTTTGCAGCAGGATATTTTAGAGCGGTCAGGGGTGGATGAAAGTTTGTATCATCTGGCTCATGTGCTTGATGGACTTGCGCTTTAATCGCAGGTGTATTTACGTTGATGAATTTAGTAGGTAATCGTTACAAATAGAAAGTTGGAGGCAATATGGCGACTCAGGCAAACAATGTGTTGAAAATGTTAAAAGAGATTGCGGCTAAGGAAGTTGATTTGGCTGCAGAGGCCTTAGCGCACGCGATGAAAGCGGCCAGTGAAGCGCAGACTAAGTATGAGATGCTACTTGAGTATCGGCAGGACTACGTAAAGAATCTCAATAAAATTTTAGAAGCTGGCATGGGTGCTGAAGCGTATCAAAACTTTCAGAATTTTTTCAAAAAATTAGATCAGGCCATTGCTGGGCAGCAGGACGTGGTAGAAATGACCAAGCAGCAAGTCACAATACAGCGACAACTCTGGCAGGAAAGCCAACGTAAAAAACTATCTTACGAGGTGTTGTCACAACGCTCTGATAAACGCGAGTTAAAAGTCGAACAAAAGAAAGACCAGAAAATGATGGATGAATTTGCGATGCGCATCAGCCGAACTAAGCATGTGTAGATTAACCATTGATACGAAATTAATGTTGAGCGCGTGCTTTTCAATTAGAAATAGTTAACACCTGGAGTTGAGCATCATGCAGAACTTATCATTACAGAACACACAAAATACACCGCTCAGCAAGATGACAGATGCTGCGAATAAAACCAGTTCAAGTGCCGATATTGCTACTTCGACTGAGCGTAATTCACCATTTCAGATGATGCTGAATAAGCAGGTGCAGGCGCAACAAGCACCGGCTAAACAAACTGAAGTTAAGCCAGCGGAAAAAGATCATCAAGATACCGTTGCACCAGGCGTGGTTGAGACTAAAGGTAAGCCGAAAGTCAGTAATCAGGCAGTTTCGACCGCTAATAATAAAAAAATTAATGATAAAAGTGTCAATGCTAAAGTTGATTCTGCGGACAATGCTAGCGCTACTTTGAATGATCAAGTAACGCTTGATCCTAAAGACTTACTTAAAATTAAGGTTGATGCAGACGCTAAAGCTAGTGATGCTCCCGTTAATAAGTCTGATAGCAATGGGAGCGATTTAACCGCTACACCATTAGCATCTGCAATCAATGTCATTCCGCTCGTGAATACGCAAGCAGCTTCACTGACTGCAAATACGGCAACACAGTCAGTATTATCGAGCGATGCAACAACGCAAGCGCAGCGTAATCTTGATGCGGTGTTAGGTCATGCATTGCAACAAAGTAAAGCTGCCAATCTGGCCGATGTTGGCACTCAAGGCGTTCAAGCCGCGGCTGATGCAAAAGCACCGGCAGACCAAAATAACTGGTTAGAAGCAATGTTACCCAGCGCAGCTAGACAAGCGGTAGGGGATGAGTCTGCCAATGCCAAATTAATACTTAATGCGATGAAAGACGGTGCTGCAAAAGAGGTTTCTGGTAAAGATGCCGCCATGCCAGCTAGTTATCTACCAGTGGCGCAAATGAATGCTGCCACTGCCACGCAGCAAGCAGGCAGTACAAATAGTATTAATGTTTATCCTGGAAAAACTGGCTGGGATCAAGCAATCAGTCAGAAAGTGGTGTGGATGGTAGGCGCAGGTGAGCAATCGGCGACACTCACGCTCAATCCGCCAGATCTAGGTCCATTGCAAGTGGTAATTCATGTGCATAATGACCAAGCGAATACTACATTCATCTCTGACAACGCAGATGTGAGGCAAGCGCTGCAAGATGGCATGTCAAATCTGCGCGATAAAATGAGCGAATCTGGTATTCAATTAGGGCAGGCCAATGTGAGTTCTGGTGAACAATCACAACAGCAGTTTCAACAAGCTACGCAACAAAGCGTGGGTTCAGCGCAGCTGAATAACAACGGTAATATTTCTGTCAATGATAAAGCCGGCACTACTAATACTATCGTGCGCATTAGCAATGGTTTGGTTGATACTTTTGCCTGATCAATAGCAATAGCGTTACTATATATTCAAGCCTCACAACCAGCAGTTTCATGCGTTACGTTGGGAAGCGATAATTTAACGCCTTTTTCCCCCTCTTATCCTTGCATGTTATTCCACCGATTATTCCCATAATGTAAGTATCAAGAACTATGATGATTGCCTAAAAGGCAACTTAGCTTAAAGCTTATATTGAAAGGCAATAAAATGGCAAAAGATCCAAAGTCTGACGCTGCTGAAGCAACAGAACCAGCACCAGCTTCTAAAAAGAAATTAATCATTATTATTGCGGCAGTGATATTGCTTGCAGGTGGCGGAGGTGCTGGTTGGTTTTTTATGCATCAAAAATCTGACCATAAAAAAGAAGAGGTGAAGCATGAAGAACCTGCGCATGCACCAGTATTCGTCACGCTAGAAACATTTACTGTAAATCTTCAGCCAGATCCTGATGATAAGTTTTTGCAACTCGAAATTTCATTGCAGGTTGCAAATGCTGAGGAAGCTGAGTTATTAAAAGGGCAGATGCCTGCTGTACGTAATCGATTATTGATGTTGCTGACCAGCAAAAAGGCGACAGACATTTCAACCGTTGAAGGCAAAAAATTACTGAGTGATGAGATTGTTGCCGAGTTGAAAAAACCTTTTTCTAAAAATGCTAAGCCACAAGAGATTTCAGGTGTATTTTTTACTTCGTTTGTGATTCAGTAAAAGTATTTTAACTTACCATGGCTGATAAATTTTTATCCCAAGACGAAGTTGACGCCTTATTAAAGGGCGTTGATGGGGATTCAGGCGATGATAAGCCTGAGAGTGATGCTGGTGCCGTACGTGATTACAATATGGCTACGCAAGAGCGCATTGTGCGCGGGCGTATGCCTACGCTTGAAATCATCAATGAGCGCTTCGCACGTTTAGTACGCATTGAGTTATTCAACTTTTTACGTCGCACGGTTGAGGTTTCAGTTGGCCCGGTGCGCATTACCAAATATAGCGATTTTGTGCGTAATCTCGTGGTGCCAACCAACCTTAATTTAATCCAAATGAAACCGTTGCGTGGTACTGCGCTGATGGTATTTGACCCTACATTAGTGTTTTTGGCGGTTGATAATATGTTTGGCGGTGATGGTCGCTTTCATACACGTGTAGAAGGTCGTGATTTTACACAAACTGAGCAGCGCATTATCCA
>CAINWC010000198.1 GCA_903854305.1 uncultured Pseudomonadota bacterium
CGTATCAAGTCTTTATACGCGAAGTCAGCATCGGTGTTTTGATGTCGTTTGTTTTGGGAGCTGTAGCCTTTATCCGTGTGTACTGGTCATGCCATGAACTACTAAGCGCCATGATCATTAGCTTCTCACTCTTCCTAATCGTCGTCACCTCTATGGCGCTGGGAGCCTTAATTCCGATCATGCTTGAACGTTTCGACATGGACCCTGCGCATAGTGCTGCGCCATTCTTAGCAACGCTCATGGACGTTTTAGGCGTCTTGATTTACTGCTTCGTCTGCAGCAAGCTCCTAGGCTAGTTTTAGCTCATTTTTAAGCTTAAAGTACCGACCTTGCGCCCCTTATCAGCAGGCCCCCCTTGCAAAATAGTATAAAAATATACACAAAACTGTTGCGACTCTTTAGAAATGTCCTCTTTTGGACTCGATAGAAATGTCCGGTTTTTACCCCGGTGAGGTAGCTAGGGTCGTAAGGGGAAATATTGCCCCCGCCCTAACTGATCCTCTAGTTGCACCTTGCCTGCAACATGCTTTTTCACAGGCTTTTTTTGCACGATTCGTTTGAATTGAACACGCTGATTGCCAATTAGCACATCAATCGTTTTATCGAAATGTTCGTGTATTTTTACCTTGTTTCCTCGTCTGATTGATATCTCTTGAGGATAGGCTAATTGCAGCAGTGCATGATTGTAACGAACCGTATAATCATTATTAATTGTACGTTCATCCTTGAGACAAAAAATAGATTGTAGATCTATTTCATTGATTGGTCGGTGAAAATCAGCATTTTCTAATGGCTCAACAGCAAACTTTACATTGTGTTCGGGAATATATGATTTCTGAAGATAGTCATTTGCTGCTTCAATAGTAGAGATGTTTAATAGCTCAAACTCTTTGACTAAGCGATCTTGCATTGTTTTAAACAACCGTTCAACCCGTCCTTTTGCTTGCGGGCTTTGTGCGTGAATCAATTCAATATCAAGCTCTTTAAGCATGCGATGATATTGCGTGAAAGACCTCTTTCCATCAATCTTGTGATTAACTTTATACGTTGATCCACGATCACTGTAAACGGCAAGCGGGCGCCCAAATTTGTTCAAGTATTCCTGCGTTAGTTTAGCCAGATTTTCGGTTGACTCGCGGTCGAAAAAACGAGCAGCCATGATGCGGCCAGTCGCATCATCTATAAAAGCAATTAGTGTTGCATAATCGTTATTAAACCAGATGTGATATGAACCATCAACTTGCACAAGCTCGCCCAGATGATGTTTTCTTTCTCGCCATTGATGATGCCGTTTTTTGCGGGTTGAAGGTTCCCATAAACCTTCTCTAATCATAAGCTTACGCAAAGTTTCATGGTCAATTTTAATATCATCATGTTTTGCAAGTTGATCGGCAATAAACGTTGGCCCAGCGATTGTTTTTAGGGTTAAGTATTTCTCCCGCAGCAATTTTAGAACGCTCTCTTTTTTTATAAGCGGTAGCCTTCTATTACTTGGCTTGCCTCGTTTTTTGCTTATAAGCCCGGCGGCGCCAGCTTCTTTGTATGCTTTTAGCTTTCTCCTTAGCTGTCGAGTACCTATTTGCAATATTTGTGCAGCCTCTTCTTGCTTCAATTCTCTGTTTTTTGTACGCTCCAAGATAATCATAGTATCCAACTCCCTTTGGCTCAAATTCAGCATTTTCATAGCCCCCTCTGCTTAGTTTTGGATTTTTGACGATCCTCAAGCCTAAGCCAGGGGGCTTTCTTTTGTCTTTTTTTAGAAATTTTGACCCATATCCTCCTTTCAAAAAGAGGACATCTCTAAAGAGTTGGAACCGGACATTTTCATGGAGTCGCTACAAATTTACCCTCAAGTATTTACTTTCTATTTGAAAATGAATAATACTGAACTTAGAAATAAATAATTCAGTTTGGTTTGTTTTTACAGGGAGATACCATGGAAAATAGTCATAAATACGTAGCTTTAGGCTTGTTGGGATTGGCAGTGCTATCAGTGTCGATAGTGGTGGCAGCTGATGAAAAAGCGCCAGCAGCTAATGTTGCTTCTGAGAAGCATGAGGTAGCGGCACCAGCGGCGATGCAAGCCACGGTAGTTAATAATACTGCGGTAGCAGCACCCGCTACAGCTACACCAGCGCCTGCAGTGGCTGCTTCAGCTCCTGCTAGCGATCCATTGGCAAAAACGCTAGAAGCAGCAAAAGTTGAAGAAGCTACGGAAAAAGCGGCATTTGATGAGGTAAATAAGGCAATAGCAAATGATGCTATAGCTCTGGCAGGTGTTGCGTCATCACATAAATTACCTAATCTTGTGCAAGCACCAGCTGCTGAGGTGCAAGAAGCATCAAGCGATGCTAGTGCTGATAGTGCCGCGGCTAGCGATCAAGCGCCTGCCGCTGACGCTGGACAATCTGCTGATGCACAATCAGTGGGTGATGGAAAAGACGCAAAAGACGATAGCGCTGCAGGAGA
>CAINWC010000199.1 GCA_903854305.1 uncultured Pseudomonadota bacterium
AACATTGGCCAGACGCGATAGTGTGCAAGTTTGGCAAAGCATTGGTCATTAAGGCCGTAAAGCTTACCGTTTCACCCCGTCCTGTGACACATATCACTCTATTCTCCAACCTATTATCTGGAAAAATGTGTGGCATTTGGCCTACACGGTGATTGAACATCCCATCATAATATAACCATTGCTTTTGAAATGGTCGGTAAAAACTTGTTGTAAGTGATTCTTGCCTATAAGAACCTTGCTTTAGGCGATTAAAATCTGCAATCAAACTACTTGACCAGCTAATTTTTGTAGCATCTTTGCTTACAAAATAATCAGAGTTTGGATACTGCGCTGTAGTTAAATCCCGACAAGCTGATTTATAACGCTCAACCTCACCGTTATAAAACGCAATGAATCTATGCATGTTGTCTGCTAATGTAGCCTGCGATGAGTTGTAACACCACGCATCACGGTTAGTACCGATACCAAGAGAGTAATTCTCAAAAATCGTAACGGCATCTTTATCTTTTTTATCACCTAGGCTAATGAATTGTTCAAAGCTATCGTCACGCAGACCAACCCAGTCATTATGTTTATCAGGCGTAATAGGTAGCCAACCATTAGCTTCAGTTATGCCGCTGATACTCTTGAATTCGCTGATTTTTGCGAGCTTATCTTCGCGGCTTAAATAATCACCAATATCATGCATGTAAATTTGTCCATGCTCTGCTGCATTAGGATTTTTTATCAAAATACTGATAGCAATCGGTGCACGACTGCCACTTCCAAAAATCTTGCCACCTTCTTGTCGTGATAATTCACCGGATGTCCGTTGATTACCCCGCAAATGAAACACATAAATGCTGCTGAATTCATCGGCAAGGCATTTACGTAAGCCATCCATCGAGTTGCCATCAATAAAACTGGCATTACTAACATAGCCAATTACACCACTATCACCAATTCGGTCGCTTGCCCAACGTATTGCACGGATATAAGAGTCCATCAAGTTTTTGGTCGACGTGGCGCTGGAAAATAGAGCATAGGTTTGAGTGATTGATTTGTCTAACTTTGGATAGGCAACATTCGCATTGTTATCCATTTCGCTTTTTTGCCCTGCTGAGTACGGTGGATTACCAATAATCACGCGAATATCCAATGCCTTTTGCTTCTTACGACGGCTACTATTAGCCTCCATCATATGGCTGACCAAATCTTCTTTTTCGTGAAGCTGAAAAGTGTCAGTCAAGCAAATGCCATTGAACGGCAAATATTCGCCACCCATGATGTCATGGAAAACAGCTTCAATATTAATCGCAGCAATGTAATAGGCCAACAGTACAATTTCATTGGCATGAATTTCATTCTGGTATTTATAGGCCAATCGCTCTTTACTGATTAAGCCGCTTTGTAACAACCTGGTGATGAACGTGCCTGTACCAGTGAACGGATCAATGATGTGTACATTGTCACTGCCTAAGCTTTGACCAAACTCACTCTGTAATGCATCGTTAACGCTATGGATAATAAAATCGACGACCTCAACTGGTGTGTAAACAATGCCCAGCCGTTCCGTCATCTTAGGGAAAGCATTTCTAAAGAACTTGTCGTATAGCTCTACGATAATACGTTGCTTACCAGCAGAGTTATCAATGCCAGCGGCACGCATCTTAACGCTCTCGTAGAACTTGTCTAAGGTCTCACTCTCTTTCTCAAGATGGTGCTCTTGTAGCACGTCCAGCACACCTTGCATGGCCATTGATACTGGGTTGTGCTGCGTAAAGCTGTAGCCTTCAAACAAGGCATCAAACACTGGTTTAGT
>CAINWC010000200.1 GCA_903854305.1 uncultured Pseudomonadota bacterium
CCTATCCTCCGCGTGCAAAACAGGTGGCAGAAAACGGATATGGCACCAATTTTTACGGTACTGTCCATCCTGTTGGGGTCTACAAGGTCACATTCACATCGCCAACAGAATATGTGAGCGAATGGAAAGTGACCGGCTTCAAATAGTTTGTTCGACAATAAAGCTTGGACTGGCAACAGGGTGTATTGCATTAACTTGAACCCAGCCCATGTCTACAGTCGTACTTCTGTTCATTATATTGTGGAGAAACCCCATGCTAACGCTATTGGTAAATGGAGAAAAACGACAGGTTGATGTTAGTCCAGATACGCCGCTGTTATGGGTGTTGCGCGATGACCTCGGGTTGACTGGGACAAAATATGGTTGCGGTATGGCCTTATGTGGCGCCTGCACGGTACATGTGAATGGTGAAGCCGTATGCTCCTGTGTGACACCGGTATCCGCGCTTGCTGGTAAGAAAATCACCACCATCGAAGGGCTATCGCGTAATAGTGACCATCCGCTGCAAAAAGCGTGGGCAGTAGAGCAAGTTTCGCAATGTGGCTATTGCCAGTCTGGACAAATTATGTCGGCAGCTGCACTGTTGGCAAAAACACCCCATCCTAGTGATGCTGATATTGATCATGCGATGACTGGAAATATCTGTCGCTGTGGCACTTACCAACAGATACGTGCTGCCATCCATTACGTTGCCAAACAAGGAGATTAACATGGACACAGAACTCAATATTGCGCGCCGAAATTTCTTAAAAGTCAGCGCGACGCTAGGTGCTGGGTTAACGTTGGCATTTTATCTTCCTGCTAGTCTCGGCGCTGCTCGTAAGTTTGCTACAAGCAACGATACATTCATGCAGAATGCTTTTATCCGTATTGGAACAGATAGCCAAGTAACAGTGATCGTCAAGCATTTAGAAATGGGACAAGGCGTGTTTACAGGTTTGCCTACCTTAATTGCTGAGGAACTTGATGCAGACTGGTCACAAATTAGTGTGAAAGCTGCTCCTGCAGATGCAAAACTGTATAAAAATCTTGCTTGGGGCGCCCCGCAGGGCACGGGGCAAAGCAACTCCATGGCTAACTCATTTGATCAAATGCGTCAGGCGGGCGCTACGGCACGCGCTATGCTGGTGACAGCTGCGGCCGAGCAATGGGGCGTTTCTACTGAAGAAATTACGGTGAGTAAAGGTATCGTACAACATCGAAATAGCAAACGTAAAGCTAACTTTGGCGAGCTCGCTGATAAAGCTTCGCAAATGCCGGTGCCAGATAACGTTAAATTAAAAGATATGAAAGATTTTCAATACATCGGCAAACCGGTTGTCCGTAAAGACACCATGGAAAAATTAAATGGCACAGCCAAATATACGATTGATATGCAACAAACAGGCATGCTGACTGCCGTGGTAGCGCATCCTCCCTTGTTTGGTGCCAAGGTTAAATCATATGATGCCAGCAAGACCAAAGCGATTAAAGGCGTTATCGATGTTGTGCAAATTCCAACTGGAGTAGCGGTGCTTGCTGAAGGTTTTTGGCCAGCTAAACTGGGGCGTGATGCATTAAAAATTGAATGGGACACCTCTACCGCAAATATACTAGGTTCAGATGAAATTCTTCAGCAGTACAAAGTATTGGCAAAAACATCTGGTGCAGTCGTGCGCAGTGAAGGCAATGCAGATAAGGCATTAGCTGGAGCGTCTAAGCGAGTCGCAGCTGCGTTTGAGTTTCCCTACCTTGCCCACGCTGCGATGGAGCCTATGGACTGCGCCATAGCGCTTACAGAAACAGGTTGCGAGCTTTGGCACGGGGAACAGTTTCAAACACTGACCCAACTCAATGTCTCGAAAGCACTAGGTATAAAATTAGATCAAGTGAAAATCAATACACTATACGCAGGCGGTAGTTTTGGGCGACGCGGTAATCCGAGCTCGGATTACCAGTTAGAGGCTACGCACATTGTTAAGGCTATTGCGGGTCGGGTGCCTATTAAGCTACTTTGGACGCGTGAAGACGATATGCGTGCAGGATTTTATCGTCCGCTGAATTACCACACACTAGAAGCCGCTTTAGATGACAAAGGCAATATCGTTGCATGGCATCATCGCATTGTTGGCCAATCCATCCTTGCTGGAACACCAATAGAAGGTGTGATGCTAGAAAAAGGCCATGACCCGATGTCGATGGAAGGCGCAAATGATATGCCCTATCGCTCACCTAACGTACTTGTCGACTTACATTCACCTAAGATCAATGTGCCAGTATTGTGGTGGCGTTCAGTAGCACATACGCATACGGCTTTCTCCATTGAGACTTTTATTGATGAGCTAGCAGCCAAAGTTGACAAAGACCCCGTTGAATTCAGACGCGAACAACTCGCTGGAGAGCCGCGCCTATTGAATGTACTGAATCTGGCAGTAGAGAAATCCGGCTGGGGAAAACCTATGACTAAAGGGAGAGGTCGAGGCATTGCCCTACACAAATCTTTTAACACATACGTTGCTCAGGTGGCAGAAGTTACCGTGACGAAAGATGGAAAAGTGAAGGTGGATCATGTGACCTGTGCGGTGGATTGTGGCATTGCAGTTAACCCTGAAATCATCGCGTCACAGATGCAAGGCGGCATCGGTTTTGGATTGTCAGCTGCAATGAAAGGCGCAATCACACTCAAAAATGGCAAAGTTGAGCAATCAAATTTTCATGACTACGAACCAATACGCATGAATGAAATGCCACATGTTGATGTGCATATTGTGCCGAGTAATGAAGCCCCATCAGGTGTTGGCGAACCTGGTGTACCGCCGATAGCGCCTGCCGTATGCAATGCAATTTTCATGGCAACTGGTATTCGTATCCGTTCTTTGCCAATTAGTCTGCATGACTTAAGTGATACATAGTCTAAGGTGAATCATCATGGAAAGTATGGATTTAGAGGTTCTACACACAATTAGCCAATGGCTGGGTGATGGACATCAGGTCAGGTTGGTGACTGTAGTCAAGACTTGGGGCTCATCACCTCGGCCTGTGGGTTCGATGCTGGGTGTTAGGCTGGATGGCGCACTAATCGGATCAGTATCTGGTGGTTGTGTTGAAGATGACATGGTAGAACGCATCTGCAATCAATCAATCGCAGGCGAACTGCCACAGCTAATAAGTTATGGTGTCACACGTGATGAAAACCAGCGTTTTGGATTGCCTTGTGGCGGTACGCTACAACTGGTGATCGAACCATTAAACGATGTGGAAAGTTTGCAACAAATCCTGAGTGCCATCGAACAAGGTCATATTATCTCACGTAGCTTGAACATGCCAAGCGGACAAGTAAAAATTCAGCCTGCTACTTATAACCAAGCATTGACGTTTGATGGAGAAGTGCTGACAACCATGTATGGGCCACGCTGGCGCTTACTGATTATTGGCGCAGCTCAGGTGTCACGCTATTTGGCAGAAATGGCTTTGGCGTTGGATTATCAGGTAACTGTGTGCGACCCAAGAATAGAATATTCACCCGCTTGGCAAGTACCTAAAGTGCCAGTCATTCGGCTTATGCCAGATGACGTGGTAGTGCAAATGAAACCTGATCAACATACGGCTATCGTCTGCCTGTCACACGACCCAAAACTAGATGACATGGCATTGCTGGAAGCGTTAATTTCTGACGCATTTTACGTAGGCGCGATAGGTTCACATATTAACAACCAAAAACGCCGAGAACGCATGGCAATGTTCGATATTAGCGAAGATGAAATTTCGCGCTTGCATGGGCCTATAGGCTTAAGTATTGGCAGTAAAACGCCGCCAGAAATCGCTATCTCTATCCTTGCAGAAATAACGGCTGTCAGGCGTGGTGTTTACTATCAGCAACAGTCAGAAATGCCGCCTAACAAATCTGCAAAACAAGAAGTTATGCAAAGGATGTCAGCATGATCTGCGGCATATTACTTGCGGCAGGGTCTGCCAGCCGTTTTGGCAGTCATAAACTGCTGTATCCGTTGCCAGATGGAACCCCTATCGGCGTTGCTGCTGCACGTCATCTAAAACAAAGTGTCGAAGATGTCATTGTAGTGGTAAGACCAGATGATGCCAGGCTTGCTGACTTGTTACATGCCGAAGGGTTGACCACCATCGTTTCAGAGCATGCCGAGCTTGGCATGAGTGCAAGTCTGGTTTCAGCCATCAATGCGACAGAAAATGTCGATGGATGGCTCATTACACTGGCTGATATGCCTTGGATTCAACCACAAACTATCTGCACGATTGCAAGCATGCTGGAACATGGCGCAGATATAGCTGCGCCTTACTATCAGGGGAAACGAGGACACCCTGTCGGTTTTTCACGCAGATTTTTACCTGATTTGCTTGGTCTAACGGGTGACAAAGGTGCTTGTGATTTGTTGCGAAATCACCATGATTTGCTTGAACCTTTTCATTGTAACGACGCAGGTATACTGCAGGATATTGATAGACCTAGAGATGTGTTGGCTAGACCAAATTGAGGCAAGCACTTGAATCAAGTCACACTGCTTAAAAATAACGTAAATTAATTTGCTGCATTATTTTATCTTGTTGCTCTTCAAGCGACTTGTCTGTCCATATATTTACAATATGAAAATGCTTAATGCCAGTAAGCTCTTGCAGCGTTGTGTATTTCTTTTGCACTTCTTCATGCATGTCTAACTGATAATAAGCAAACATTTGTAAGTAATGGCATGGAATAAAATTCGGGTTCATGATGCACCCTTGCTCAAATGCGTCTACGGCCTTTTTATATTGCTTTAGCGCATAGTAGCTATTCCCATATGCAAACTCATATAGAGGTGCAGGTGTTGGGGTAAATCGTTTTGCTTTTTCGATGTTATAAAGTGCTTCTTCACCCAAACCTGCAGTAGATAATGCAAGAGAGAGAAAAAGGTGCGCTTCGGCATTATTAGGGTCTAGGCCCACCGCCTGACGACATTCTGCAATGGATTCCTCTCGGTTTCGACGCCAAAGTTCCACCCAACCTAGTATTGACATAGCATAGGGTGACTGCGGATCTAACTTGATGGCGCAACGGGCATGTGAAAATGCGCGCTCTAAAATGGCTGGGGCAGTATCCCATGCCATTGCCCACTCAAATGTGATGGCTCTTGCCAGCCATGCTTGCGAGGCGGCATAGTTAGGGTCTATCTCTACCGCTTTAGTTAATAGCACGATGGCATCGTGATTAGATTTTTGTGTATACCGTCTAAATTGCGCAATACCTTGTAGCAACATGTCGTGCGCTTCAATACTACTTGTACCTTTGTAACCAAAAAGTGCGGCTTCTTCACCCGCCAATTTAACCTGAAGCACACTCACGATACGTTGAGTGAGTTCATCTTGTAACGCAAAAATATCCTTAAGCTCACGGTCGTAACGGTCTGCCCATACTTGCCCGCCATTTTTCGTGTCGACCAATTGTGCTGTGACACGCACTTGATTGCCTTCATGCTGTACGCTGCCTTCCAAAAGATAACGCACACCTAATTCGGCGGCAATCTCTTTGGAAGATATCGTGGTGTTTTTATATGAAAATGAAGATTGCCTAGAGATAATAAATAGGCCAGACAGCCTTGAAAACATGTCAATCAGGTTATCCACGACACCGTCAGCAAAATATTCTTTTGAATTATCTGAACCAATATTCGCAAATGGTAAAACAGCCAGCGAAGGTCTATCCTCTATCAATTGAGGATGATTAGTTGTTATGGTGGTAGCATCTTGATTAAGCGTTTCTTCTTTCCACTCAATTTGGATCGCATAGTTGCCTTTGGGCAACGCGAATAGGACAGGATCAGCACGGCCTTCACTATCGTAGTATTCACGCAACTTGGAACGTAAACGCGCTGCTTCAACGCGAACTATCGCATCAATTGCTGGATCAAAAGACGGCTCTCGATCAAACACTTCTACACCTATTGTGTAGCCTTTGAGCTTCTCAGAGCGACCTTCAAGCGTCTCTGCCATGATATAGCTCAGGAAGCGCTGCTGACGTTCAGCCTTAGCAAATATTGGACTTGAAAGAATTTTGGCAAGACATTCATTAATTTTAATGTCTTGTGCCTTCGTCCAATTAGTATTCGATAGATCCATAGTTATTGATTATTCTTGGTACGTGTAATTAGATTATGCTGCAAATCTATTATCGAGGTAAGGCTAATTGGAAAAATGGCTTTAAATTTCAAACTTTATATCTAATATTTCAATGTATTATTGATATTTGATATGCGTGGTTTTAGCTGATAATCGAAGCTTCCTTACCAAAAAGAAATGGCCGCTTTGTTTAAGGTTTGTCAGATGCCAGCCCTCAACCGCAGAGCGTTCAAGCGACAGCAAGCCTTGTTGGGCAGGCGTATGACAAGCCGACAAGGAGGAAACCGCGTGAGATTACC
>CAINWC010000201.1 GCA_903854305.1 uncultured Pseudomonadota bacterium
CCCCGGTGACCATGCAAGCGCTGTCAGGCAAGCCCGTTTTTATTGATATGTGGGATAACAGCATTAGTAACGGCATGCCACATATTGAGTTATCCCGCACCGCAGATGCTATTTTAGTCGCCCCAGCCAGCGCCGATTTCATGGCTAAATTGGTACAAGGTCGCGCAGATGATTTGCTCTCTACGCTATGCCTAGCAAGAGATTGTCCGCTAATGGTTGCACCTGCCATGAACAAACAAATGTGGGAAAACCCAGCAACACAGCGCAATATCAATCAACTCAAAGCAGACGGCATCAGCATTTTAGGCCCTGCGAGCGGCGAACAAGCCTGCGGCGAGATTGGTTTGGGACGCATGCTAGAAGCCGAAGCCTTGCTGGCGTTAGTAAACGCTCACTTTATGCCTAAATTATTAGCGGGCAAACGTATACTTATTACCGCTGGTGCAACGCTGGAAATGATAGACCCAGTGCGTGCCATTACTAATTTGAGTAGTGGCAAAATGGGCTATGCCATTGCCCAAGTTGCGGCAGATATGGGTGCAGAGGTTACTTTGGTAAGTGGCGCAAGTCCGCTTGCCGCGCCAATAGGCATCACTATGATTAAAGCTGAAAGTGCTGATGCGATGTATAACGCTGTGATGAGCAATATCATCAAACAAGATATTTTTATTGCAGTGGCCGCAGTTGCCGACTATCGCCCAGTGACGCAGCACCCAGAAAAAATCAAAAAAAGCACATCACCCCTCTCAATAGCGCTAACGCCTAACAAAGACATTCTGGCAGAAGTTGCAAGCTTACCAAACGCACCATTCTGTGTAGGCTTTGCCGCAGAAACTGAAAGCCTGCTGGAATACGCAGAAACAAAACGTCAGTTAAAAAAATTGCCACTGATTGTGGCAAATTTAGCAAAGGAAGCATTAGGCAGCGATGAAAATAGCGTGACGCTGTTAGATAAAAATGGGGCGCATCCGTTAGAACGCGCCCCTAAAATGACTGTTGCCAGATTGTTGTTAGAGCATGTGGTAAATATGCTCTAACAGTGGGTTTTATCTAAAACTATATGCCGCGTTAACACCTAATAACCAGTTGCGATTAGCACCCGGTTCGTAAAACTGTGAGCTACTGTCATTAACTTTCACTGAGCCAACATAGTTACGGTCAAAAATGTTTTCAATGCGTAAAAACTCTGCAATACGCCATTTGTTCAGGTTCTGGGCGAATCCACCACGCCAGTTGAGAAGTGCGTAACCAGAAGCGTTATCATTGACCTTATCTGAAACGTAAATCTTACCAACGCCCCTAGCCTCTACCGCAGTCGAAAACCCTGTTGGGGTATGCTTCCAGCTAAGTTCAGCGTAGGCGGTTTGACGATAAGTGCCAGGGATTATTTTACCACCATTAACCCATGCCACACCTGTGCCTGTACATGATGCGGAAGTTGCAGCAGTAGTGCCAGAGCAAAATGAATCGCTATACTTGGCATCCAGATAAGCATAAGAGGCATATCCAGCAAAGCCTTTGCCGAAGTCGGAGTCAACGGTCAGTTCCACTCCATTGCGTTTAGTTCCTCCGGCATTTTGGTATGAAGATCGACCATTCAAGTTTTGAGCTACCACAATTTCATGCTGAGTATCTGTTTTGAAAACAGCCAGTGTGGCACGAGTGTTCGCGCCAATAAAGGCTTTCGTTCCAACTTCATAATTGTTACTGGTGGCTGGTTGTAGATTGCTGTTGAATCCACCGGTACCATCTGGCAGATAAGCTACTTCTACAAGAGAGGGTGTTTCAAAACCTTTTCCTACATTGGCGTATAGATTAACCATGTCATTTAGCTTAAACAACGCGCCAACTACGGGTGTAGTCTTAGAGAAGCTAGCACCACCGCTGCCATCGCCATTTTTTATAAAATGATCTTCAGATTTTAGGTGTACATCATTGTGCCGAATACCCGCAACCAGATTCAACCGTGACACGGGCGACCATTCAGCCTGCACGTATTGGTCAAAGTTCCATGCAGTGTTATCTTCATCCCGACGCAGAATTCCAATAACGCCACATGTTACGGTAGTACCACACGTGTAGTTTTTGGCAATATTGCTATGCGCTATGAGACTTGGATTGGCAATGAAATTGTCGTAACTTGTCCGACCATCTGTCATTGTATCGAAGTTGGCTCCTACCGTAACACTATATGGACCATCAGCTAACGCGCCCTTATGTGTAAATCTCAAATCAGCACCACCAAAATCACGTTTGATCTGAACTACACCTCCAGCTGAACCATTCGGATGCCCAGCATCATAATAATAGTTATCCCAGCCTTTGATGTTAATTGCAGTGCCTGCAGGAAAGCCCGTAGCCTTTGAATTGGCGTAAGTTGACTGGAATTGCAAGTTGTCACGCAACCCGCCATATCCCATTAAGCTAATCGTATTGTCAACATTAAAATCGTGCTCTAACTTTGCTCCAATTTGACTTTGGCTACGTGACACGCGTGTATCAAAAGTACTCGTTTTAATGTCAGCCATCTTGGGATTCAGTCGTAGTTGGTCTACGGTCAGGCCCTGTGGATCTTGTGCCAGTGGCTGATCCATATAGGTTGCGAGGACGGTTAAACGTGTATCTTCATTCAGCTGGAATCCGAGTTTAGCGTTGAATAGATCCTTGCGAACGGCACTATGATCACGGTAGCCATCGCTTTCTAAGTGCGAGTAATCAACATTGTAATTAAAGCTCCCGTTTGTTCCGCCAACTTTGACAGACTCACGGTTAGTGCCATAACTGCCAGTCGTGAACGAGCCACTCACGGTTGGATCTTTAGGACCATCTGCCGTGAAAATTTGTACCACACCACCAGAGGAGTTGCCATAAAGCGCCGAGAATGGACCGCGCATCACTTCTATACTTTTAGCCGATCCTAAGTCAAAAGTACCCGCCTGACCTTGACCATCTGGCATGGTGAGCGGGATACCATCTGCATAAAGTCGAATGCCGCGCACGCCAAATGCGGATCGAGCACCAAAACCTCGGGTAGATATTTGTATATCCTGAGCATAATGTCCGCGGGCTTCTGCAACAATGCCGGGCACCCGAGCCAGACTTTCAGAAATATTGACCTGAAGCTGACCTTCCTGAATTTTTTCAGCATCGACCACATCAATTGAAACCGGCAAATCAAAACTGTTCTGCTCAACGCGAGTAGCAGTCACAACAACTGGCGATAGCATCATTAAATTTTCTTGCGCTGTTGAGGCGGCTTCTTCAGCCATCACAGGCAATGCCACGCTCATAACACCAGCTAACACCAGCTGATTTGTTAATTTTTTTAGTTTGAAATTTTTAACCATTTTGACACTCCCTTGATTTTGGAGCGAATTTTACTTGTAAAACACTTCATCTACTATAGTGATTTTAATGATTAATTAGTGTTTAATGCTAACCTAAAACACACTCGCAATTTATTGAGAACCTTATGAAAATAATCGTCGATTTAAAAATATTAGATGATCGCTTACACCAGCAAATGCCAGCTTATGCCACCACAGGTTCAGCCGGGTTAGATTTACGTGCCTGCGTTGATGAAACGATTACCCTACATCCAGGTGAAACTACGCTCATTCCAACGGGCATGGCAATTCACTTAGATAACATCTATTATGCAGCTCTGATTTTGCCGCGCTCTGGACTGGGTCATAAGCATGGCATTGTGCTAGGCAATCTAGTCGGCTTAATCGACTCTGATTATCAAGGTCAGCTCATGGTTTCTTGTTGGAATAGGGGCAACACAGCATTTGAGCTTAACCCGATGGAGCGCATTGCACAGTTGGTCATTGTGCCTGTCGTACAAGCTGAGTTTCATTTAGTTGATGATTTTGATGCCAGTGATCGCGGTGAAGGTGGTTTTGGCAGTACGGGTAAACATTAAATATTGCCGTATTAAGTACAGAAATCAGCCTTATTTACATAAAGTGATGAATTGTGCTGATAAAGCCTAAATATTATTCATATTTACCTTGAGATAATATTGGCTTTCGTACTATAATTGCGGTCTTTCGAAAAAAGCAGAAGTTTGGAGATTAACCATGGCACGTGTATGTATGGTAACTGGCAAAAAGCCAATGGTGGGTAACAATGTTTCTCACGCTAACAACAGAACAAAACGCCGTTTTTTACCTAATTTGCAAAACCGCAAATTTTGGGTTGAGAGCGAAAACCGCTGGGTAAGCATGCGCATTACTAACGCTGCTTTACGTACTATCGACAAAAACGGTATTGATGCTGTTCTTGCTGGTATGCGTGCTGACGGTCAAAAAATCTAAGCGCTAAATTTATTTAGCCAAATAAGGAATTTGAGTCATGCGTGAAAAAATTAAATTAGAATCAAGTGCTGGTACAGGTCATTTCTATACCACTACCAAAAACAAACGTACGATGCCAGGAAAAATGGAAATCAAGAAATTTGATCCAGTGGTTCGTAAACATGTTTTATATAAAGAAACTAAACTTAAATAGTCGACCCTGAACAACTCAGTTCAAGCAGATTTCAATTGATTGAACTGAGTGATATTTAAATATTGATGTATTGCGACGATGATCAGTCGCAGTTGGTTTGCGAAATAATGACCGTAAAAAAGCCGGATGGCTCTCAG
>CAINWC010000202.1 GCA_903854305.1 uncultured Pseudomonadota bacterium
AGTGTTTCACGTGAAACACTGCTTTTTTATTTTGCCGTACTTAACTTGTTATGAAGCTCACATTACCAATGCCAAACTTATTTTTTAGTTTTTGGCGTTGGAGTTGATTCAGTTAGCAAGTAAGTGATGTAGTTTGCTTTATCTGAAGGAGAGCAATCTGCGCCTAAAATGTCGTTACAGTGTTTAGTGAATTGACCTTCAACTTTGTCGAAGTCACTAAAGCGTTTGTTGTTAACCACTGGAGAAAGTGGGCGAATTGCTTTGCCTGTAACGATGTGTTTGCCAGCATCTGCAGGGTTGGCGGTATGGCATGATGCACAAGCGGTTTCTTTACCGTTAGCTGCTTTTACTTTTTGATTAAAAAATGTTTTGCCGTCAGCGACTGAAGGCACAAAGCTAGGGTTTTTAGCTTGAGCAACTGCAGTATAAATTTTAGCTAGTTTTTCTGCATTTGCAACGCTGGCTTGTGCAGAAAATGCGCTAAGGCCAAGTAAGATTGCTAATGCGATGTTTAATTTTTTCATTTTAATGCTCCGTTTCTAGGTGAAAAAGTACGCTTCTTAAGTGTTACTAAAGCGAATGTTATGCCAACTTTGTTAAGAAATTGTGTCTTGCTCGTTAACAGTATAACTTTAGCATGTAAATCGTGCTTAAAATCAACTGATGAAACAAGCTTTTGCATGACTAATAGCATCAATTCCAGTAAAATCAATTTCTTTGTTCAATTCATCAAAGTGAATTGCCAATCTGTTGCCAGGCCATTACTAATTCATTGGAAGTTAAGCGTTAAATGATGCCAAAAGCTCAATTTAAGTATCCGGATATTTTTGATGTCATTGTTGTCGGTGGCGGTCATGCCGGCACCGAAGCGGCGCTTGCAAGCGCTAGAATGGGGCAAAAAACCTTATTGCTCACACATAATATCGAAACGCTAGGCCAAATGTCTTGCAACCCAAGCATAGGCGGCATTGGCAAAGGTCATTTGGTTAAAGAGATTGATGCGCTTGGTGGCGCGATGGCAGCCGCAACAGATGAAGGTGGCATTCAGTTTCGCATTTTAAATTCCAGTAAAGGCCCCGCAGTGCGCGCTACCCGTGCACAAGCTGATCGGGTTTTGTATAAAGCGGCTATTCGACGCAGGCTTGAAAACCAGCCTAACCTGTGGCTTTTTCAGCAAGCGGTTGATGACATTATTTTAGAGGGTGATTCAGATTCTCCACGTGCCGCTGGCGTCGTCACGCAAATTGGTCTACGTTTCGCATCAAAAACAGTGGTGCTTACCGCGGGTACATTTTTAGGTGGTTTGGTGCATGTGGGTTTGCAAAATTACAGCGCAGGCCGCGCTGGTGATCCACCGTCAATCTCGCTGGCAGCACGTTTGCGTGAAATCGGTTTACCTGTGGGCCGCTTAAAAACTGGCACGCCACCGCGTATTGATGGCCGTACCATTGACTATTCTGTGATGCAGGAACAGCCAGGCGACAATCCCGTGCCTGTGTTCTCGTTTTTAGGCAATGCCGCGCAGCACCCTGCCCAACTGTCTTGCTGGATTACCCATACCAACGAACGCACGCATGACATTATTCGCAGCGGTTTAGATCGCTCGCCTATGTATACCGGTGTGATTGAAGGCGTTGGCCCACGTTATTGCCCGAGTGTGGAAGATAAAATCCATCGCTTTGCAGATAAAGATTCGCACCAAATATTTTTAGAGCCAGAAGGCTTAACCACTAACGAAATTTACCCAAATGGTATTTCTACCAGTTTGCCGTTTGATATTCAACTGGCTTTGGTGCGCTCGGTTAAGGGTTTGGAGAATGCCCACATTTTACGTCCAGGTTATGCCATCGAGTATGATTATTATGATCCGCGTGGCCTAAAAAGCTCGCTGGAAACTAAATCGGTGCAAGGCTTATTCTTCGCTGGCCAGATTAACGGCACAACAGGCTATGAAGAGGCAGCTGCGCAAGGTTTATTGGCCGGTGCAAATGCCGCACTTTTAGCGCAGGGTAAAGAATCTTGGTGCCCTGCCCGCGACGAGGCTTACATTGGCGTAATGGTGGATGACTTGATTACGCGCGGCGTTACCGAGCCGTATCGTATGTTTACCTCTAGAGCTGAATATCGTTTGCAATTAAGGGAAGACAACGCCGATATGCGTCTAACGGAAATGGGTCGAAAATTAGGCTTGGTTGATGATGTGCGTTGGGAAGCGTTTAGCCGCAAGCAGGAAGCGGTGGTGCGCGAGCAAGATCGCTTAAAAAAGACCTTTGTACAACCCGCAAATTTAGATGTAGACAAAATGACTGCGCTATTTGGCAAGCCGTTAGAGCATGAGTATAGTTTGTTTGAATTGTTACGCCGCCCAGAAGTAAGCTATGAGGCAGTGCTGACCTTAGGCGAAGATGGTCTAGGCGAAACTGCGCCAGAGGTGCGTGAGCAGGTAGAAATCGCTGCAAAATATCAAGGTTATATTGATCGCCAAACCGATGAGGTGGCGCGTAGTCGTGGCCAGGAAAATACCAAGCTACCCGATGATTTGGATTATCGCGAGATTCATGGTTTGCCGATTGAGGCGCAGCAAAAATTGAATGCGCAAAAGCCTGAAACTATCGGCCAAGCCAGCCGTATTTCAGGCATTACGCCAGCGGCAATCTCATTGTTATTGGTTTACTTGAAACGTAAATCACGCAGCAAGCAAGTAGAAGTTGCCGCATGACCTTGCAAGCTATGCTGCAAGCCAAGCTAGAGGCTGGTTTGCTAGAGATGGGATTGCAAATCAGCGGCGAAAAGCAAGCGAAGTTAATCGCTTATTTACTGCTGATTGATAAGTGGAACAAGGTGCATAACCTGACGGCCGTGCGCGACCCGTTAGAAATGGTGGCGCTACATTTGCTAGATAGTTTAAGTGTGTTGCCGCATGTGGAAGCATTGGCGCCAAAATATTTGCTGGATGTTGGTGCGGGTGCTGGCTTGCCGAGTATTCCATTGGCGATTTGCTTACCTGAATTGCAAGTGACCGCGATTGATTCTGTGCAAAAGAAAACCAGTTTCATGCGGCAAGTAAAAGGTGAATTGGCGTTAAGTAATTTCAAGGTTGAAGCTGGGCGAGTGGAAGCTTTAAAAGCGGCGCATAAGTTTGATGTGATTATTTCACGTGCATTTTCAGAGATTGCTTTGTTTATTAAGCTTACCAAGCATGTACTGGCGGATGGTGGTTGGTGGTTGGCGATGAAAGGCGTGGTGCCTAATCATGAATTCGAAAATCAAGATTTTATAAATTTAGGCATTAAGCCCTGCAAAATTGAAGCGCTAAAAGTGGCTGGATTAGAGGCGGAGCGGCATTTGGTTTTTTTGCGGCCGTAATATATTTTTGCAACCCAAATATTTTATAAACAAGTATTTTAAAAATAATTAAAATTAAAGTAAATATGAAAATATTAGCCATTACCAATCAAAAAGGCGGCGTAGGTAAAACGACTACCTGCGTAAACTTAGCCGCCAGCATGGCTAGCTTAGGCAAAAAAGTTTTGCTGATCGATCTTGACCCGCAAGGCAATGCCAGTACGGGTAGCGGCATCGATAAAGCGCATCTTAAGCATAGTGTTTACCATGTGTTAATTGGTGAAAAAACATTGAGCGAAGTGATTCTGACGAGTGAAAAAGGCGGTTTTGATATTGCGCCTGCAAATCGTGAGTTAGCCGGTGCTGAAGTTGATTTGGTGAATGAGCTTGCGCGCGAAACGCGCCTGAAAGTGGCGATTGCTAAATTAGTGAATGTCAAAGGTGCAGCTGTTTATGATGTGATTTTACTGGATTGCCCCCCCGCCCTCAATTTGGTTACGGTGAATGCACTAACGGCTGCCAATGCGGTGATGATTCCGATGCAGTGTGAGTATTACGCTTTAGAAGGCTTGTCTGATTTGGTGAATACCATTAAAAAAGTACGCGCGCGGTTGAACCCGACATTGGAGATCGAAGGTTTGCTACGCACCTTGTTCGATAATCGCAATATGCTGGCTAATCAAGTTTCCGCGCAGTTAATTAGTCATTTTGGCGATAAAGTTTATAAAACAATTATTCCACGCAATATTCGTCTGGCCGAGGCGCCCAGTTATGGTGTGCCCGTGCTTAGCTATGACAAGGCATCAAAAGGTGCGCAGGCTTATATGGATTTAGCGCATGAGATTAACGGTAAAGAAAGCATAAGCAAAGAGAAAAAAAATGGTTAAATTAAAAGGCTTAAATAGAGGTTTAGGTCGCGGACTGGATGCGCTGTTGGCTGGTGATATGGGCAGCGTTGGTGAGGCCGACTCTTTGTTGATGCTTAAAATAGAGCAATTGCGCCCAGGTAAATATCAGCCGCGTAGCTATATGGATCATGCTGCACTGCAAACCTTAGCAGATTCAATTAAGGCGCAAGGCATTATGCAGCCCATATTGGTGCGGGCGTTGAGCGATGGGTTGTCTGATGAGCAGCATTATGAAATCATCGCGGGTGAACGCCGTTGGCGCGCCAGTAAGATGGCGGGCTTAGAAGATGTGCCCGTGTTGGTGCGCGAAATAGAAGACGAAGCCGCGCTAGCAATGGCGTTGATTGAGAATATTCAACGCGAAAATTTAAACCCGCTTGAAGAAGCGCAAGGTATTAAACGCTTGATAGACGAATTTGCCATGACACACGAAAAAGCGGCAGTTGCAGTCGGTCGTTCACGTGTTGCAGTTTCTAATCTATTGCGCTTGTTAAACTTATGCGTGCCAGTGCAAGAGTTGTTGATGCACGGGAAAATCGATATGGGACATGCGCGTGCATTAATTGGTCTCAGTGGCGCACAGCAAGTGATGCTTGCCGAAGAAATTATGCAAAATAATTATTCCGTGCGCGAAGCTGAGAGTTTGGTTAAAAAGCACAATACGCAAGTTGGCAATTTGTCGGAAGACTCAACACAAAACACCCAGCAAAAGGTTGCACATAAAACCTACGTTAATCCTGATGTTTTAAGGCTGCAGGAAGCTTTAAGCGATAAATTGGGCGCCGGGTGAATATTAAAATCAGTGAAAATGGTGCGGGTATGGTTAAAATTAACTACGCTAATTTAGATCAGTTAGATGAAATTATTGCTAAAATTTCACGATAATATCGTACTAATTGCAGCTTAATTCCACTGTAATTCCAGAAAATATTGCGCTAAGTGTTTCATTTTGCTTGAACTTAGCTCTTGACTAAAAAGTGGTAATAATTCAAAATCGCGGACTTTGCTGCATCAAGCATGTAAGTTGCGCTGAATAATAAAAATAAGCGCTAAAAATAAGTGTTAGCAAAGCTTTTAAATTAACTGGGTTTAAGACATTGTCAGCAGCATCCATCACAGCAGATGTATTTAGCAAAATGCTTAAAGTTCAGCTAATCGCAACATTAGCGGTGGCAGTTGTAGCCTTATTTATTTCAGGTATGCATGCAGGTGTTTCAGCAATGTTAGGTGGTGCATCTGTATTGTTAGGCGCATCCGTTGCAGCAATCATCGCAAAACGCGGTGCAAATAATGAAGATCCAACAGCA
>CAINWC010000203.1 GCA_903854305.1 uncultured Pseudomonadota bacterium
GCTGACACAAGCGTTAGCTTCACCACTTTTAACCAAATTAATGGCCACGCGCATAGAGGAGTCTTTTTTATTTTTGAGTGCGCCCTGTGGCGATTCATCCATCGTTACTACTTCGCTTGCATGATGTACGCGTAAACGTGGACTAGCACTCGCTTTATTGGCTTTAAGTTCAGCTTCAATAGCATCTCTTAACCCAACCAAGACAATATTCAGCGTACTGTCGGCTTCAAGCGCCTTAAGTGCGGCTGGTATTGTGACATGAGGGCCATGATCACCACCCATTGCGTCAATTGCGACGGTTATATCCATTGATTTTAATCACAAAAATTGATAATTGAACGGCTGGTTAAATGTGGCATTAACACTTTAAGCATAAGTACCTTAAACATGAACATCTCAAACATTAGCGCCGCAAAAATATTAACGCCGCACCAATACTGGAGCGGCGTTAAATGATTTCGTAAACTACTTAGCAAACATTAAATCTTTAGATGCTATCTAAAGAAGAAAATTATTCGCCTTTTGTAGACATTACTTTACGACCACGATAATAACCGCTTGGGCTAATATGGTGACGTAGATGCGTTTCGCCTGTAGTAGGCTCAACTGCTAAAGCTGGATTGACTAAAAAGTCATGTGAACGGTGCATACCGCGTTTTGATGGTGACTTTTTGTTTTGCTGAACTGCCATAATAAACTCCAATAAAATGATTAAAACATCATCTCAATTACATACAAACTGACGTATTGCTTAATGCAATCCATCACTAATTTAAGACTACGTTAAACTGCTAGTCGATAATTATAATGTAAACCAAGCGACTTGTCAGCCTCAATTGACATTTTAGGACTTAATTAACCCTTTTAATACCGCAAACGGGTTTGGTTTATCACCGCTTTGCGTAATAATTTCACCACAATCTTCATTGTGAATTGGCGCAATCGGCATCGCCATGATGATTTCATCTTCTATCAGAGCGATCATATCCATTGCTTGGCTCGATTGCTGCATATCTACCTCATCACTATCAATATCGCCTGCTTCTATCTCAACATCACTGACATCACCTATTAAGTAATTAAATTTCAATGATAATTTAAGCGGCATTTCATTCAAGCAGCGCTGGCAAGTAGTAGTTAAATTGGTGGTAATTGAAAGATCTAAAAGATGCTGGCCTGCGGCATCAGTCTTACCTTGCAATTGGTAGCTAATCGTACCCGCAGGACGGTTATTAGAATGAGAGTTTTCGGCCGAATGAACAAGCAGCTCATTGAGTCTTGGGCAGTCCGTAAGCGATAACTCGCCTGTTAGGCGCTCATTTTTTTTTGCAAAAGAAACGTTGTCGATAAAAAATGTTTGGTTAGTCATATTTAATGTTCTAAATTTGTGATTAAAATTGAATGATGGGGATTTAGCTCTAAGCATGCCCATGTTACAATCGCCGGGTTTGAGTGACAAAATTAAGGCTTGTAACGTGTTTAAAAAAATTCTTGTAGCTAATCGTGGTGAAATCGCAGTGCGTATTGTACGCGCTTGCTCAGAAATGGGCATTAAGTCTGTTGCGATTTATGCGGATGCGGATCGTCAAGCTTTACATGTTAAAAAGGCTGATGAAGCCTATAACATTGGTGCTGACCCTGTAGCAGGCTATTTAAATGCACATAATATTGTGAATTTAGCGGTAGCTTCTGGTTGCGATGCTTTGCATCCTGGCTATGGTTTTTTATCTGAAAATCCTGAGTTAGCTGAAATTTGCGAGCGTCGTGGTGTCAAATTTATTGGCCCTAATGCAGATGTGATTCGCCAAATGGGCGATAAAATTCAAGCCAGAAATGCCATGACTAACGCTGGTATCCCCTGTACGCCTGGTAGTGATGGCAATTTAGCTAATTTAGATGAAGCGGTAGCGCTTGCGGCTAAAATTGGCTATCCGGTGATGCTTAAAGCGACTAACGGTGGTGGTGGTCGTGGTATTCGCCGTTGTGATAGCGAAAAAGAACTTCTTAGCAATTATGACCGCGTTATTTCTGAAGCAAGTAAGGCGTTTGGTAAGCCTGAAGTTTTTTTAGAAAAATGTGTCGTGGCACCGCGCCATATTGAAGTACAGATTTTAGGTGACTCTGAAGGCAATGTGATTCACTTATTTGAGCGTGATTGTTCAATTCAACGTCGCAATCAAAAGCTGATTGAAATCGCCCCATCGCCACAATTAAGTCAAGCGCAGCGCGATTATATTGGCGGCTTAGCGGTAAAAGCAGCTAAAGCTGTGGGTTACGAAAATGCAGGTACGGTTGAATTCTTATTAGACTCTGATAATACCTTTTACTTCATGGAAATGAACACGCGCTTGCAAGTTGAGCATACCGTGACCGAAACCATTACTGGTATTGATATTGTGCAAGAGCAAATTCGCGTGGCTTATGGCTTGCCGCTTCAATATGAACAAAAAGATGTGCAGTTCAGAGGCTATGCAATGGAGTTCCGTATCAATGCGGAAGATCCAAAAAATGATTTTCTACCTAGCTTTGGTAAAATCACACGCTACTATGCGCCTGGCGGCCCTGGTGTGCGTATGGATGCCGCGATTTATAGCGGCTATGTCATCCCACCTTATTATGACTCGATGTGTGCGAAGCTGACGGTTTGGGCGCTGGATTGGGATAGCGTTATTGAACGCGGTCGTCGAGCTTTAGACGATATGTTGATTTATGGCGTTAAAACCACAATCCCTTATTATCAGGAAATTTTAAAACATCAAGATTTTAGAGACGCTAACTTTAATACTAGTTTTGTCGAGTCACATCCAGAGCTTACTAATTACGCAAATGAAATTCCACCAGAGATGATTGCTGCGGCGATTTCTGCGGCAATCGCTGCCTATGAAGGCATCTGATTTAACTTAATAAAGTTAAGATTAAATTTAAAATAGCGAATAAAAACAATTAATTGAATATACAAATTAAAGTAAAGAGTTAAACTATGAGCCAAACACCAAAAGTACATGTTACTGAATTAGTTCTTCGCGATGGACATCAATGTCACATTGCCACACGGATGCGCACTGAAGATATGTTGCCTATTTGCGCCAAACTTGATGCTATTGGCTTTTGGTCATTAGAGGCTTGGGGTGGCGCTACTTTTGATGCCTGCGTGCGCTATTTGAAAGAAGATCCTTGGGAACGTTTAAAAACACTACGTAAAGCCTTACCTAATTCGCGCATTCAAATGTTGTTGCGTGGCCAAAACCTATTAGGCTACCGTCATTATTCTGATGATGTCGTCCGTGCTTTTGTACAAAAGTCTGCTGACAATGGCGTAGATGTTTTCCGTATTTTTGATGCATTGAACGACACCCGCAACTTACAAGTTTCCGTTGAAGCCGTTAAAAAAGCCGGCAAGCATGCGGAAGGTACAATTAGCTACACCACTAGTCCGGTGCATGATGTAGCGCACTTTGTAGGTATTGCTAAAGAGCTTGAAGCAATGGGCTCAGACACTATCGCGATTAAGGATATGGCTGGTTTGCTTACGCCGCAAGCGACTATTGAACTGGTTAAAGCCTTACGTGCTAATGTCAGCTTACCTATTCATATGCACACTCATGCAACGAGTGGTTTGGCGAGTATGAACTTGCTACGCGCACTTGAAAATGGCGCAGTGATGATAGATACATGTAGCGCAGCTTTTTCAGAAGGTGCCAGCCACCCGACCACAGAAAGCATGATTGCAGCATTACAAGGCACTGAATTTGATACGGGCTTAAACATTGCAGCAGTACAAGAAGTCACCGCTTATTTCCGCGATGTACGTAAAAAATACTGGCAGTTTGAAAGTGATTTTTCAGGCGTTGATACACGCGTGTTACTTAACCAAGTACCCGGTGGCATGATTTCAAATCTAAGTAACCAACTTAAAGAACAAGGTGCGCTAGACCGCATGGATGCTGTATTAGCAGAAATCCCACTGGTACGCAAAGACCTAGGTTACATCCCTTTGGTGACACCTACGTCACAAATCGTTGGTACACAAGCGGTCTTGAATGTGATGACTGGTCAACGCTATAAATCGATTACTAACGAAGTGAAAAATTACTTCTTGGGCCAATATGGCAAACCACCAAGCGCAGTGAATCCTGACGTTAAAAAGTTAGCCATTGGTGATGCGGAACCTATTACTTGCCGCCCGGCTGATCTATTAGAAGCTGAAATGGCAAGACTTACGAGTGAGTCTGAGCGTTTTGCGCAATCTGAAGAAGATGTGCTAACTTATGCCATGTTTCCGGATATTGGTAAAACATATTTACAAGAGCGTAACGCTGGTTCACTTGTGCCTGAAGCACTATTGGATAAAGCTGCAGTGAATGCTTCAGCATCACGTTTTGCACCAAGTGAGTTTAAAGTAACGCTACACGGTGAAACCTTCCATATTAATCTCACGGGCAGTGGACATGCAGGCGAAGAAAAACGTCCGTTTTATGTGTCTATTGATGGCATTGCCGAAGAAGTCATTGTAGAAACTTTAAGTGAAATCGAAGTTTCAGGCAGTGGTAGCAGTAACGGTCAAAAGAAAGCTGTTACTAGCAAAGGCAATACTGGTCGCCCTCGCCCATCACATGCAGGCCATGTCACAACCTCTATGCCAGGCACCGTAGTTGCGGTAAAAGTAAATGTTGGTGATAAAGTGAATGCGGGTGACGGCGTATTAGTGATTGAAGCCATGAAAATGGAGAATGAAATCCAAGCTGCAACTTCAGGTATTGTTGTCGCCGTATATGTCATTAAAGGTGATACCGTCACACCAGATGAATCGCTTCTTGAAATTCAGCCAGAATAAACCATTGGTTATTTAAACTATAAGCCGACAGTCATAATTCTGTCGGCTTTTTTATTAACATAAGCTATCAAAAGTATGAATTCACCACTAATATTAGCCTCATCATCGATTTACCGGTGCGAACTATTAACGCGTCTACAATTGCCATTTAGCTGCATCACACCTGATGTGGATGAAAGCCCTTTAGCAAACGAGCTGCCGCAAGTAACCGCATTAAGATTAGCCCAAGTAAAAGCTGAAAAAGTGGGGTTGACTCATCCGAACGCATTGATTATTGGTTGCGACCAAGTTGCCACGCTGGACAACATTCAGCTAGGTAAGCCGCTAACGCATGATAATGCGACCAAGCAGTTGCGTTTGATGCGTGGGCGAGAAGTGATTTTTCATAGTGCGTTATGTCTCTACAACCCCGTCACACTTAATATGCAAGCCGAGGTTGTACCATACGTTGTTACGTTTAGAAATTTAAGTGATGCTCAGATTGAAAACTACC
>CAINWC010000204.1 GCA_903854305.1 uncultured Pseudomonadota bacterium
AAAAGCTACAAATCCTTAAATTGAACATTGGAAATAAATTGAAGCATTGGTTTGCAGTATTGGCAATAGTGGTATCCACTACTTCGTTTGCTGAAGAGCCTGTTGAATCAGGTATGTGGTCTCGCATGCAAGATTCGCTCTCTCAAACATGGGCCTCAGAAAACTATGAGCTGTATATTCCAGTGAATACCTGGCATAACCGCAGCTACTATACCGCAGAAAAAATTGATTCATATAATGAGCAACCTTGGGGTATCGGCATAGGTAAATACCGATTCGATGCTGATGGCGATTGGCATGCTTTATATGTCATGACCTTTCAGGATTCGCATAATGATGCAGAGCCTGTTGCCGGGTATGCTTTTCAAAAGGTATGGCGTCCTGCTAATGACGTCCGTTTAGGCGTTGGCTACACTGTTGGTATGACGATGCGTAAAGACATGGATTATATACCCATCCCTGTGATTGCTCCGCTGATGTCCGTTGCATATAAGCAATTGGCAGTGCAATCTACTTACATTCTAGGGGGCGAAGGCCATGGCAATATTTTGTTTACTTGGTTGCGTTGGCAGCTTGAGTAGGGCGTAACTTAAGTAGTTTGGCGATACTGCACATCAGATAACAGACGATGCATTTCTTTTTTAACCACCGCGTAGCACTCGCAGACATGGGTCTCTAATCCAGACCGATCAAGCACCGAAATGTGACCGCGGCGGTAATTAATCAGGCCAGCGCGCTGCAAATTGCCAGCGGCTTCAGTAATCCCTTCGCGGCGTACGCCAAGCATGCCAGCCACCAACTCTTGTGTAATGATTAAATCACTGGTCGGCATGCGGTCTAGCGTTAATAATAGCCAGCGGCATAATTGTTGCTCAACTGAGTGATGTCGGTTACAGGCCGCGGTTTGGGACATCTGCGTCATCAGCGCTTGAGTGTAGCGCAACAACAAGCGTTGTAACAATCCGCCACGGTCAAATTCTCGCTTGAGCAATCGCCGATCAAGCCGATATGCATGGCCAGCAGTTTGCACCACCGCCGAGCTTGAGGTGGTGTCTCCGCCCATAAATAGCGAAATGCCGACCATCCCTTCATTACCTACCCCCGCAGATTCGGCAGATGAGCCAGATGCCATCACATAATGCAGCGATACAATCGACGTAGTAGGAAAATAGGCGTGCTGCAATTGCATGCCAGGTTCGTAGAGCATTTCACCTAGCGGCATTAAAACCAGTTCTAGATGCGGCGCTAAAAACTCGAATTCCACCGTTGGTAGCGCGGCGAGAAGATGGTTTTGATTTGGGTTAGATTGACTAGTTTTCGATTGATTAGGCTTGGTGTGATTAGCACTATTTTGATGAATGTTATGGAGTGTCGACATGATTAGCGATCACTATTTTGTGATTGATACTTGCCAGTAAGCTCTACACCAATTCCCCGGTAGCCAATGAATCGGCAATGCCAGTCAAACATTGGTTCGCCACTCACCTGAAATCTCCTTTGCGAACCATCAATATTAGTCTGGTGGAAGACGAAGTCTAAGAACGGTTGTCGCGCAGCAATGGTTGCTTGCAGCGTCTTTCGCTCTACCTCGTTCCAGCCCGTTAGAAGAATGTCGCTTGGCTCCTCTTTGCTAGATTTACCACCGCTTGGTTTATCGTCCAAAGCATCCATCTGAATACCGAGCATCTCGCGTACCGGGCCTGAAACCTTGGTGAAATTCATATTTTCATCCTGCTCCCAGTACCAGTCAGAGGCCAGTTCGGTCAGGCTGCGATAACGGGCTTCGCTTTCACGTAGTTCGGCGGTGCGCTCTTGCACCGTTTGTTCTAGCACTTTGTTGTAATTCTCAAGTTTTTTGTATAACAGGCGTACTTCCAGCATGTTGTGAATCCGCGTCTTAACTTCGACTAAATCAAACGGTTTGCTGATGAAGTCTTTTGCGCCCTCTTGTAAAGCGCGCAGCTTGTGATTAGGTTGGGCGGTAAGCACGAGTACTGGCAGGTAAGCATCGTCTTGATTTATTTTGAGGGCTTTCATGACCTGAAATCCATCCATGACTGGCATCTGCAGATCCAGTAAAATAAGGTCGTAGTGATGAATGCTGTGCAATTCACAAACTTCCTCTGGATTCATGGTGGAGGTCACCGATGTGTAACCTGTATCACTGAGCAATTGCTCAAGCAGGCTGATATTGGATTCCTGATCATCAACGATCAAGATGTTGGCATTAAGAATCTCTAGCGCGGTAATCATGATACTTCCTCCTTTTTAGCTAAGCGTGCTGCTTCTGTTTTCGCAAACTTTAATGCTAAATCTAATGTATCCAAAAATTCTTTAACTTTGATCGGTTTGGTGAGGTAGCGGAAAAACCCTGCTTCCAGACCCTTTTCAATGTCGCGTGGCATTGCGTTTGCGCTGAGCGCAACCACTGGAATATGTGCGGTTTGTGGGTCGTCACTTAGCATGTTAAAGGCATCGAAACCACTGAAGCCTGGCAGATTAATATCCATCAGGATGACATCTGGCAGCGTTGCTCGCGCAAGTTTAATGCCTTGTCTAGCATTGCTTGCACTCAATAAACGTACATCGGGCAGTCGTGCAATAATGTCCTCGACCAGCATTAAATTCGCTGGATTATCCTCAACATACAATAGTGTGTACAACAGCGCACCGTCATGAAGTTGCGATAAAGATTCTGACTGGTGGTGTGGCGCTATGTCGGTCTGTGGATCAATGGTCAGGTCTAGTTCAATCCAGAACACACTGCCCTTACCGACAGTACTTTCCACGCCGATCTTGCCATTCATTAAATCTATCAACCGCTTGCACACCACTAGGCCGATGCCGGTACCTTCCTCTTTTGTTTTTTGTCCAAGCCTATTGAATGGCTGAAAAAGCTGCGCAAGCTGTTCTGGCTTCAGCCCGGCGCCCGTGTCTTGCACGCTGATTCGAACCGAATTTAAGGCAGTCAGGCTGCATTCCACGGTCACCGTTCCGTTAACCTTATTATATTGGGTATCCGTATTTAGTGATTGATATCTAATTTTGTAATTATACACTAAATCCGTATTTTGTAGTTGACAACGCCTTTAATGCGGAGTATAGTCAATCCGTATTGTATGATTGATTAACTTTGTTTGAGGTATTGTGATGACTGGTGAAGTAGAGCAAAAAAAAGCGTACGTTGCAATTGAGTCAAAGCGAACCCGCCCATGGAGTAATGAGGAAGAAGTTCGTATTGCTTGGGTAGCTGCTCTGGAGGCTGCTCTCGGCGTTCATTTTGATGCTGAGAGGTCAAGAAAAGACAGTAGCTACAATAACGTTATTATCGAATTTAAGGCGCCGGGATTATTTAAGGGCTCTAAAGCGAGCTCAAAGTTTATTGAAGCCACTGAAGCAAGACTACTTCCATACATCCAGCGTGAAGCAATAAAATCAGGAATCCCTGAAGAAGATTACATCGGCATTGCAATTGATGGTGAACATATATGCTTTGCGCAAGTAATTGACGGAATTATCCATTCCCAACACCTCATTCCATTTTCAGAATATGCTGTCGGCGTAGTTATTCAAGCCATTAAAGCAGACACTCGTCGAGCGGTTACTGCTGAAAATATGATGAATGACTTTGGACATGGGTCCGAGAATGCCAAGTCATTAATGCAAGCCATGGCTGATTATCTTGCTGATGAACTATCCGTAAGTGGCAACTCTAAAATAAAGATGCTTTTTGAAGAGTGGCGTACTCTTTATGGCCAAGTTGCTGACATGTCAGTGCTGCAAGCTGACGCCATCAATAAAGAGATGTGCTTTAAATGGAATGGTAGTGCTAATGAGGCAATGTCTGGGCGCTTATTTGTGATCCACACCTATAACTCATTACTCATTAAGCTATTGGCGGCTGAGATTATTTCTGCGCATGGCTTAACGTCAACTCAACAGCCAGCTCAAGCAATGTCTGCGCTAATGGATAATTCCTCGTTATTAAATACATTATCGCAAGACATAGAGCGTGCAGGAATCTTTGTCCAAGCAGGTATTAATGGCTTTGTTGAAGAGGCTATTTTTAGCTGGTATTTAGATGTTGGTGTAAATCCGAAACACTCTTCCACTCTGCTTCCTGCCTTACGTGGAGTGCTTGCGTCTTTATCACTTTATCGTACGGATTATTTAACGCACACCAGAGATGTTTTACGAGACCTATATCAAGGTTTAGTACCAGGAAAATTAAGACAAAGCCTTGGTGAATTCTATACACCTGACTGGATGGTTGACTTCACTGTTGATAAGGCACAACAAGGTTCTTGGTTAGATAAGCGAGTCCTTGATCCTACGTGTGGTTCTGGGGCCTTTCTTTTAGCTGTACTACGTAGAATTCATGATGAAGCAAAACTTGCAGGATGGAGTCCGTCTCGTATTTTGAGGCACTTATGCTCTTCTGTATGGGGGTTTGATTTAAATCCACTTGCAGTTCAAACAGCACGCGTTAACTTCCTGATGGAAATAGCTTCCTTAATGAGAGCTTGTCCAGGACAATCATTGGAGATTCCCGTGTTATTGGCTGACGCCATTTACTCTCCAGCACCTGATCCAACGCCAGGCCAAAATGTTGTACGATACCAGATTGGTAGCCAGGTAGCTGGGCTTGATATTACTTTACCTTCAGCGCTGGCATTTGATCGCACGCGTCTTGATCAAGTATTCGCTCAAATGGGTGAAGATGTAGAGTTAAACCTTGATTATGTTGAAGCTGAATCAAAACTAATTGCGTCTGGATTAGCTTCTAATGATGAGATTGAAGAATGGAGAGAACCATTAAAGCACACATACGATCAGATTCTTGATCTTCATAGGAAGCAGTGGAATGGCATCTGGTTCCGTGTCGTGCGTAATTTCTTTTGGTCTGCTACAGCAGGTCACTTTGATAGCATTATCGGCAATCCACCATGGGTGCGCTGGTCCAAGCTCCCTGATGCTTACCGCGAGCGAGTTAAGCCTACCTGTGAGCGTTATGGGATATTCTCTAAAAATAAACGCCATGGCGGCAATGAATTAGATATTTCAGCCATGATTACTTACACCACGGCCGATAAATGGTTGAAACCTAATGGCCGGCTTGCATTTGTAATTACTGGCACTATTTTCAAGAACCCATCATCGGCAGGTTTTAGGCATTTTAAACTGGAGCCAAGTAATCCTAACTCCATGCATTTATCGCCAGTGTCAGTAGATGATATGAAAGCCTTAAAGACGTTTGAGGATGCATCAAATCACACTGTTATAGCAATCTTTGATAAGCGTACTAAGCCTGGCATTTACCCTGTTCCTTACTACTTATGGGATAGCGTAGCAGGACAGACAAAAGTGATTCCTTCAAGATTAACATTGCAAGCCGTTCTTGCTCGTACCGCCATTTCTACAATGGAAGCCGTTCCAGTAGATGTGGAAGGGTCGCCATGGTCTGTATTAGCTAAAGGCCGATATGCTCAACTTAAAGCGCTATCAGGCGTTTGTTCATGGGCAGTTGGTAGAAAAGGTATTACAACAGATTTAAATGGCGTGTATTTCGTTCCAGTCATAAAAGATAACGGAACACTCGTTCAAATCAACAGTAGGCCAGAAGCAGGAAAGAAAGATATTGGTCCAGTAAAGACAGCATGGGTAGAGCCTGAATTGCTTTATCCTTTAGTTAAAGGTGCCGGTGATTTTGAGTCATGTTATCTAAGGCTTAATAATCCAAGTCGTACTGAACCTTTACTCTATACTTTCGTTACCAATCGAGGTATTGATAAGACTGACTTTGCTGCAATAGAATCTTCTATGAATGCTCCTGCATTAGCAAAAACAAAAGCATGGTTCAGCGCCTATAAAACATTGCTAAATGATCGATCAACATACCGTAGGCAGTTGATTGGCGCTCCATTTTATTCTGCTTACAATGTTGGTGATTACACATTCCAGCCTTGGAAAGTTGTATGGCCTGAGATGTCTAGTAAATTCTATGCTGCGGTTGCTGGCAGCGCATTGGTTCCAGTGGCTGGACGTCGCCCTTTTGTTCCTGATCACAAGGTCTACTTCGCTGCTTTTGATGATAAAGAACCTGCTTATTTTTTATGTGGTTTATTGAACGCACCTATGGTTCGAGAATGGATAGAAAGCCATATTGTGTCGATTCAGGTTGGCGACGTATTCAAACACATGTCACTACCAGAATATGATGAAACTGACATAGATCACCTAGACTTAGCTACACTTGTCGAGCAAGCACATAACGAACATAATCAAGTAAACAGGGCCGTTATTGTGTCAAACGTAGAGGTAACTGGTGAAGTTATTCTAAAAAAATGGATGAAAGCCAAAAGTAAAGGTAAGAAGATATGACCTCTATTATTAACCCAAATGATGAATATGCATCTTGGCTTATTGAGATCAAGAAGAGAATTCGCGAGGCTCAAACAAAAGCGATTGTTGCTGTTAACTCAGAACTTATAATGCTCTATTGGCAAATTGGTCACGATATTATTCAGCGGCAGAAGAATAATGGCTGGGGCTCTAAAGTTATTGAGCAGGTGGCTGCAGATTTGCGAAAAGAGTTTCCTGATATGAAAGGTTTTGCACCAAGAAGTCTGAGTGCAATGCTTGCTTTTGCTAAGGCGTGGCCTAATAAAGAAATCTTGCCACAGCTTGTGGCAAAATTGCCTTGGGGTCATAATCGATTGCTTCTTGATAAGCTTAAATCAACGTCAGAGCGTGAGTGGTATGCTAAGGCCTCTATTGAAAATGGCTGGAGTCGCAACGTTTTGCTTCACCATTTAGAAACCAATGCGATTGTTCGCTTTGGCTCAGCTATCACAAATTTCAATAAAACATTGCCAGCGCCACAATCAGAGCTTGCTCAACAACTGATTAAAGATCCTTACATCCTCGACTTTATGACGTTAGAGGCTGATGCAAAGGAACGTGAGCTTGAGAACGGATTAATTGAACATCTGCAAGCATTTCTTATGGAACTTGGCAAAGGATTCACATTCGCTGGCCGCCAATACCATCTCTCTGTTGGAGGTCAAGACTTTTATTTGGACCTATTGTTTTACAATACAGACCTCCATTGCTATGTTGTAATTGATCTTAAGATTGATGAGTTTAAGCCAGAATATGTTGGCAAAATGCAATTCTATCTCGCAGCAGTTGATGATCTGAAGAAGAGTGATCGCGACGAGCCATCTATAGGGTTAATTCTATGTAAGACCAAAAACGGGATTATTGCTGAATATGCTTTACGCGACTCAAGCAAACCAATTGGTATCGCTGAATACAAAGTTTTACCACCAGAAATAGCTAAAGCATTGCCATCCATTAAGGAGCTTGAAGTTGAGCTTTCTGATGACGAGTCAGCCCCACCTCCGCCATCTGGTACAAAGTTCGGTAAATAATCATGCCAGCAAACATCCTCAACCTACCATCATACACGGTTACAGCGCTTCAAGAGAACGATCACGACTACCACATCGATGCTGTAGCGAAAAATCGCCCTGAGTGCTGCCCTCATTGCCAGTCTAACAACCTGGTTGGCTTCGGTCGTCGTGAGCAAATGGTAAAAGACTTACCAATGCACGGTAAGCGTGTTGGTTTGTATGTTGAGACTAAGCGCTTTCAATGCAGATCATGCGACAAAACATTCTATGAATCACTGCCTGATGTTGATGAAAAACGCATGATGACTAGCCGCTTAGCCGCATGGGTTGGCAAGCAGGCGATCAAGCGCACCTTTGCGTCCATTGCAGAAGATGTTGGTATTAACGAAGGCACCGTTCGTTCAGTCTTTCGCGACTACATTAACGAGCTTGAAAGCACTGTGCGCTTTGATACGCCTAAATGGATGGGTATCGATGAGATTCATCTGATTAAGCCGCGTGGCGTCATTACCAATATTGAAAATAATACAGTCGTTGAACTATTAGCGAATCGTAATAAAGAAACGATTATTAAGTACCTTTTTAACCTTGAAGGCAAACAGCACATTCAATACGTAACGATGGACATGTGGCGGCCGTATAAAGATGCTGTTGAAGATGTGCTTCCGCAGGCCAAGATAGTGATTGATAAGTTCCATGTCGTTAAGATGGCTAACGAAGCCTTAGAGCGCGTTAGAAAGAGCTTCCGTGAGTCTCTAACACCTAAACAACGCAGAGGCCTGATGCATGATCGTTTTATCTTACTGAAGCGTGAATCAGAGCTCACTGATAAAGAAGTCTCACTTGTTGCCAATTGGTTAAATAACTACCCGGAACTTGGTAAGGCTTATCGACTTAAGGAAGACTTTTTCAATATCTATAAAGCTAACTCAAGAAGTGAAGCATTAGTAAGATTTGCTGATTGGGAAAAGTCGATTACCCCTGATGTTCGCGATGCATTTGCTGATTTAATTAGAGCCTTTCGCAACTGGCAGCCTTATATTCTTAACTACTTCGATCATCCCGTGACCAATGCTTATACAGAGTCGCTGAACAGCTTAATTCGCGTAATGGATAGACTAGGCAGGGGTTATAGCTTTGAAGCGCTGAGAGCCAAGATACTGTTTGCAGAAGGAGCATTCAAAAAGCAATTAATTAGGCCTAAGTTTGAACGTCGTAATGTTCCTGATTACGCAACTATTGGTTATGCCAGAGTGGATGATTTCAGAGCATATCAACCAGAACCGCCTCAAAAGGAAATCAACTATGGGGTGGATATATCAACATTAGTATCCATGATTGAAAATGGTGAGATTTAGGCCATTTCAATCATGAAATACGGATACCCGAAAATTTAAGGCTCACCCTAAACTTTCTAAAAAGCCTACCGATAATAGTTACATCAGCAGCGCAATTAGCACTTAACTGCAACGCTACAGGCAATACGATGTAAATGAAATTTAATTTAAATTTAGGAGAATTATCATGGCTTCAGTTATTAATACCAACATCAATTCATTAAATACACAACGTAATTTAAGTGCTTCACAAAGCTCACTTAGTACAGCAATGCAACGCTTGTCATCTGGTTTACGTATTAATAGTGGTGCGGATGATGCTTCTGGCTTGGCGATTGCTACAAAAATGGACTCACAAATTCGCGGCATGAACGTGGCGATTCGTAACTCTAATGACGCGATTTCATTTGCGCAAACTGCAGATGGTGGTTTAAGTAAAGTGACTGATTCATTACAACGTATGCGTGAACTAGCGGTTCAAGGTGCCAACGGAACCACTGATAACGCAAGTTTAGCAGCAGAATTTGGCCAACTACAATCTGAAATTACCCGTGTGTCCGGTAGTACAAACTTTAACGGTACTAATACCTTGGGCGCAACTGCAGCATCAGGTATTGATTTCCAAGTAGGAACTGGTACATCAGCTACTTTAGATGTGGTTCAGGTTAAAGGTGTAGACATCACTGCTTCTGGTTCTGATACAGCAAAAACCGCAGCAAGTACAATAAAAGTTGATAGCGCTGCAAACTCATTACTAGCAATTGCTCAAATTGATTTGGCGATTACAGAAGTCAATGGTGCTCGTGCTACATTTGGTGCCGTGCAAAACCGCTTCTCATCCATTGTAAGTAACTTGCAAATTTCTTCTGAAAATCAGTCTGCTGCTAAATCACGCATCATGGATACGGACTTTGCGGCAGAAACTGCAAACTTGACTCGTGCGCAAATCTTGCAGCAAGCAGGTACAGCAATGTTAGCGCAAGCCAACTCATCACCAAATGGTGTGTTAGCGCTACTAAGAGGCTAAGTGAAAGCGGTTTAATCTTTAAAGGTTTTAACATTAAGCGCCCACAGAACTTATTGTTCTGTGGGTTTTTTTATGGCGATGATCAAGCAATTTAATTGAGACTTAAAACAACATTGAAATATTTTTTGCAATAACCCTAAATTTTTATAAATCCTTGCCGATAAGTTAAGTAAGTAGTTAATAAATCTATTATTTGTATGAGGTTTAATCATCATATGGATATTTGCAAAGGAGATCATCATGTTCAATTCGTCGTTAGAGGCTTATGGTTCAGTTAGAAAGCTGGCGGCTGTACAAAATTTTGCAGGTGGCGCAAGTGCAATAGTGACTAAGCCTGTTGTGAAAACTGACAATATTAAGCTTGAAAATAAACCTGTTGCAGTGGATAAAGCTTCGCTGGTTACTGCCGTTAATAAACTTAATGAGTTTGTAGCACCAGCGTTACAAACAGTAGAGTTTGCAATCGATGATCAGTCTGCACGTATGGTGGTTAAAGTGGTGGATACCGCCTCCAAAAAAGTATTACGGCAGATTCCGAATGAGGAAGTGCTGGCAATGTCTAAAACGTTGGATAAGCTGCAAGGCTTGGTGATTAGGCAAACTGCTTAAGTAATGTGGGTTTGTTCTAGCATTAGGGTTGATGGTCTATGAGATATAGTCGATTTTTGTTTAGTTATATTTTTGTTGGCAATAAATTTGTTTAACTAATAACCGTTAAAAAGGATTTCACATGGGTATTTCATCAGCAGGAATAGGTTCTGGTCTTGATGTGAATGGCATTGTGACTAGCTTAATGGCGATTGAACAAAAGCCATTAACAGCGGTGAATAATCAAAAAACCAGCTATCAATCACAGATATCTGCTTATGGCACACTGAGTAGTAGCTTGGCTACTTTTCAGACTACGGTACAAGCGCTTTCTAATCCCGCTAGCTTTAATGCACAGACTGTGACATCGGATAATCCCAGTGTGTTTACTGCCACCGCCAATGGCAGCGCGACGATTGGTAATTATGCGGTAACCGTGAGCCAGTTGGCAGCACAGCAGAAACTAGCCTCAACAGGATTCCCCAGCGCCACATCCACAATTGCTACAGGACCATTGTCTATTGCTTTTGGTAGCTATGCGTCAACCAGCCCTTATGGCTTTACTGCGAATACGGCTAAAACGCCATTAAACATTACCATTGATAGTACAAACAACACGCTGTCGGGCGTACGCGATGCGATTAATGCTGCAAATGCGAGTGTTAGTGCAACCATTGTGAACAATGGCACGAGCAATCAACTTGTGATTACCTCAAAAGATACTGGCGAGGTGAATAGCTTACAAATATCTGGCATTGCCGCGCTGGCTTATGACTCAAGTACTGGCGTTAATGCCATGACGCAAATGCAGGCTGCAAAAAATGCCAATTTAAATATTGATGGCATTAACGTAGTGAATGCCAGCAATAATATTTCCAATGTTATTGACGGCGTTACACTTAATTTACTGACAACCAGTGGCGGCGTTAGTGCAAACTTGGGTGTAACGACTAATCAAGGTGCAGTGACCTCATCAGTTACCGCATTTGTGAATGCTTACAATAGCTTGGATAGCACCTTACGTAACCTGACTAAATATGACCCAACCGGTGCAGCATCTGGTGTGTTACTGGGCGATGCTACAACACGCTCACTCATTAGTCAGATTAAATCTGTAATGACTAAGGCGATTGCTAGCAGCGGCAGTCTTTCCTCATTGAGTCAAATAGGCGTGTCTTTTCAAAGTAGCGGTCAATTGGCGTTGGATTCAACCAAGTTATCTGCAGTCATGACTTCTAACTTTAGTGATATTGCAACCTTATTTGCAACCACGGCAAAAGTAACAGACCCGCAAATGAGTTACTCTGCCAGCAGCAGTAAAACAAAGGTTGGCAACTATGCTATTACGGTAAGTAGCCTATCCCCATTGGCTGGAATGATTAATGGTGTTGCGGCAACGGTGAATGGTACCCATTTAGTGGGTGCGGTTGGAGATGCTAGTGAAGGTTTGGATATAAAAGTTTCTGGCACCGCGACAGGCTCTCGTGGTACGGTGAGTTTTACTATAGGCTATGCTGCACAGTTGAACAGTGTGATCACAAACTTACTAGGCACCAGCGGTATGTTGACTTCAAGAACTGATGGTATTAAAAGTTCTATCACTCGATTGGATAATCAAGCAGCAGCTATTAGCGCTAGGTTAACTACGATTGAGAAAAATTATCGTGCCCAATATACTAGGCTGGATACCTTGATGTCCAGCATGACGGCTACCAGCACTTATCTCACGCAGCAAATTGCATCAATCAATGCTAATAAGTAAGTCAATACTTTTTAAGAACAAGTAAAGGATACGATGATGTTTGGACAAAATAAACGTGGAGTCAGCGGTTATGCACAAGTGAATGTAGAGACAGGTGTTCTTGCTGCTAGCCCAAATAAACTAATCATCATGCTTTATGAAGGTGCTATTACTGCTTGTTATAGCGCAATAAGGCATATGCAGGCCGCAGAAGTTCAGAAAAAGGGCGACATGTTTTCTCAAGCTATTATGATTATAGAGAGCGGCCTCAGACTTAGCCTTAATAAAAAAACCGGCGGTGAGATTGCTGAAAGTTTGGATGCCCTTTACGCTTATATGAGTAACCGATTGACTATGGCAAATGTGCATAACCAGCCAGAGTTGGTGTATGAAGTGATTAAGTTGTTAACAGAGTTGAAAAGTGCATGGGAAGCAATCGGTAATATACAAACAACACCGCAAGCAACAGCGCCAGTCATTGCCATGGTTCAACCTAATCAGGGTGCTGCGGCTGTTAATCGCAATATTGCTAATTACGCAAAGGTGTAATGTATGGAATACCAAAATACCATTGCTCTATATGAAGAAGTGGCCGAGCTAACTAAGCAAATGCTGTTAGCCGCCAGGCAGCAGGATTGGGACAAGCTGACTGAGCTGGAAACAAAATGCGCGCAGCATGTGGCACATCTTAAAATGATTAAAGATGCCTTGCCGCTACCTAAAGAAGGGCGCGAGCGCAAAGTGGCGAGTATTAAGAGCATTCTTGCCGATGACCGTGAGATTCGTAATTTAGTATCGCCTTGGATGGCGAGGTTGAATGCGCTGATTAACAGCCATAAAACCAGTAGTAAAATGACGCGTGCTTACGGTCAATAAATGATGCCTTTATCATGATGCTCAAACAGCCAGATCTTGCCGGGGTTAATCCAGTTTCCAGGGTAATGCCGGTGCTGGTTGTGGATAGCATTGGTAGTACTGCGCAGGAGCTTGGTGATAGAGCGACGCAGTTTGTAAAAGGTCAGGAATATTTCGCCCATGTACTTTCGAACGTAAGTGGTACTACTTTTACCGTAAAAGTGGATGGCCTTGATCTTAAAAATGCAGCGCTAAAAGGCGCGGGCATTGAAAATACGGACCTTAAAGGTACTGGACTTAAAAGTACCGATAATAAAGCCAGCATCCCTACGGATGTTCTCCTTAAAATGGATCTTGGTGCTGCGGCTAAAACCGGTCAAACATTGTCGCTGCGCTATATGCATAGTGATCCAGTACTGACATTTTTACTCACACAGACACCGAGCAACGTGGCTGGAAGTACCACGGACATTAGCGCAGCGGCAAGTCTCATTGGCAATTACTTAAAACAGGCAGAGAACGACGGTGTGTCGACTCGTTTAGAGGCGACAGCTGTTGTTACACATACGCCCAACAACGCACAAGTAATGGCACATGATTTAAAACAAGCGGTCAGTAATAGTGGCTTATTTTATGAATCGCATCTGAGTGATCTCATACAAAATAATCAAACGCTGGCAGCGATTAAGCTAGAGCCGCAGAATCAAAATGGCTCGCCGCTAGCGGCTTTAATGTCTCAACAATTAGCCGTTTTGGAAAATCAGCGCATGTCATGGCATGGCGAAGTATGGCCTGGGCAGAAAATGCATTGGGATGTTTATCTGGAGCCACGTGATGTACTGGACGATGGAGATACTTGGTCTTCTAATTCGTCGCAAGATGATAAAGGCCGGCCTATTTCTAGCGAGATGACGCTACATTTGCCGCATTTGGGTAAAGTCTCTGCTAAATTAATGTTAGTGGATGGTCGCATGCGCATCAGTATTCTTGCTGATCAAATGGCGACATTAGACGCGCTTAAAAGTCAACGGCAAAGCCTGGCTGAGGCTATTGTAAAAAATGGTCAGCAGTTAGATGCTTTAACGGTGGTGCAGCATGAATAATCGTAGCAGCAGCGCTGTTGTTAATCCCAATTTGATTAATAAAGCGAGCCATAATCCTAATCAGCAAGCGATTGCATTAGCCTACGGTGCGGGTGATTATGCGCCAAAAGTGGTAGCCAAAGGTCGTGGTTTGATTGCGGAACAGATTATCGCCAGAGCCAAGGAGCATGATGTATTTGTGCATGAATCTAAAGACTTGGTCGCGCTATTGATGCAGGTTGATCTTGATGACCACATTCCTCCCGCCTTGTATCAGGCTATTGCCGAGGTGTTGATGTATCAGACAAAGACGAGGATGGCA
>CAINWC010000205.1 GCA_903854305.1 uncultured Pseudomonadota bacterium
AATTTTAGCTGCATCTTTAATTCCTTTTGACAATTCCACGCCACCACTCACATCTACGGCGTAAGGACTAACTTGTGCGATTGCCTGTGCGACATTATCAGAAGTGAGGCCGCCTGCTAGTATCACTGGCTTAGTGAGTTTTTTGGGAATTAAATCCCAATCAAACACATGCCCTGTGCCACCAGCGATACCTTCTGTATAAGTATCTAGCAACAAGGCTTTGGCAGCAGAAAAATCAATTGAGCATTGTACCAAATTTGTGTCCAACTTAACGCGTATGGCATTGATAAAAGGCAGCCTATATTGCGCGCATTCTTCAGGTGCTTCATCACCATGAAACTGTAAGAGGTCTATTTTTACTTGTGAAATCACTTCATTGATAAAAGTGGCTTCGGCATTCACAAATAAAGCGACGACAGTGACGAATGCGGGAATTTTATTGGCAATTTCTTGCGCTTGGGCGATGGTGACGTTACGCGGGCTCGATGCATAAAAAACCAAACCGATGGCATCTGCACCATTTCTAACTGCAGTTAAAGCATCTTCTACTCGGGTAATACCACAAATTTTGACTCTAACTCTCAAATAGAAGCTCTCAAAAAATTCAATATGTTTAGTGACATTTCAAACGCTATTGTAACGCTTAAATCAGCACCTTGATGGATTTAGCGGCTGATTTGGTTATCGGCAAACCCCATTTTTCATCATAACCAACCCCAGTTAAATATAAACCAGAAGGTGAAAACGTTGGTGGTGACAAAGTACGATTACGCTCATTTAATAATGTTTTAATATAATCAGGCGGGAAAGCACCTTTCCCAACGTAAATGAGTGCACCAATCATATTACGCACCTGATGCTGCAAAAAAGCATTTGCGGTGAAATCAAATCTAAAATATTGCCCAATTATACTTATATCAGCTTTATGCAAGTGTTTAATGGCTGATTTTGCTTGGCACTCTGATGCCCTAAATGCACTAAAATCATGCTCACCTAATAAATAACTGGCAGCTTCAGACATCGCTGAAAAATCAAGCGGCATATGAAACCATCCCGCTTTAGTAGCCATTAATGCTGATGCAACAGGGGCGTTATACAACAAGTACTGATAGCTTCTGCTAAAAGCTGAAAACCGCGCATGAAACTCACCATCTACCTCATGCGCCCATTCCACGCGTACGGCATCAGGTAAATGTGCATTAACACCACGCACCCAAGCAGATATTGGACGCACTTTTTCAGTATCAAAATGTACTACTTGGCTGAGTGCATGCACACCAGTATCGGTTCGTCCAGCCGCATGCACTCTTACATTGTGCTGAGCAATGCTTTTAATGGCTAACTCAAGCGCATCTTGAACACCACGTTTAGACGGCTGGCTTTGCCAACCACAGAAGTCCGAACCATCATAGGCTAAGCCTAATGCAATTCTCATGAAAACACCTTAAAAACAGCCAATGCCAGCGCACTGAATATGATGGAAATTATCAGTAATTTATCATAAAAGTTAAAAGATGGAGATTGCAAAGTAATCACCCTCTGCTCATGTAAATGATCATGGGCTGAATGTAGCGCATCAAGTTGAGTGAAGTTGAACTTAAACTTCTCTTTGACTGCTAATTCTTCAACATAATCTAACGTCAAAAATAATCTAGCAGTGAAGCGCTCTATATTAAGCCCGAGCAACTTAAGAGGTGAAAGCAACAGATACAAACCAAGCATAAGATGCTCTTTTGAACTAGTTGCAAAAAGAATATTTATACTAGCCAAGGCTATGAGCAACTTTGCAATCTGCAATGCGCCTAAGCGACAACCTTCAAAGGTTGGTGCATAACTATTAGAAAAATAATGGATATATTCTCCTGGTGTATCGAATGCATAAATAATAAAAATTGAAATAAATAACCAACGCATGCGTTTAACTACCCGTAAAAATTTATTGAATTGTAGTTTTAATGCAAAGACTGTCACTAAGATACAAAGCAACCAAATCATTTGGGTACTTAACAAATTGCTAAGCAGCAACAGCATAATAAAGGATAATATTTTTACAAATGGATGCATAAATTTGATGGCATTATCTTAAAGTAATTCATTAAAGCACTTTTATTTCCACAGCAGCGCCTATAACATCATCTTCATTTAGTCTTAATTTACATGAAACATCGAATAAAAAAGCCGAGCAATGAGCTCGGCTTTCTTCGGTTTACAGCTAGTTACGCTAAGTTATCTAACAGCTGTTGTGCACGCACTTTTTGATTAATACCACCTTCTTTAATCACTTCTTCCAACAGTTCTCGCGCACCCTCTTTATCGTCCATATCAATATAAGCAGCCACTAAATCTAACTTAATATTAACATCTTGTGGTTCTGCGTCAGCAAAGTCTGGAAGAGAAGGCGTTTCTGTGAGTAACTCAGCCTCTGTTTCGCCTAAATCCAAACTTATTGATGACAAATCAAATGTATTAGCTTCGAGATCATTTGTTTGAGATGGTTTAGAGTCGCTTGTTACTGACTCCTTAATATCAGGCAAATCAAACGATATTTCCGTATCGCCATTGTCAGCTTGTTTAACTGATGTACTCGCTGGCTCATCTAGTGCAAAATCCAAATCAAAAGAGATATCATCTATTTGATTCGAAACAACCTCAGACTGGTGTTCCAAGTTATTGGCAACATCATCTTCGGGTAGCATGAAGTCCATATTAAAATCATTTGGTTCAATACTGGCACTTTCACTCATCACTGAAATATCGACAGGTTTTACTGGAAAACTATCATTCGATATTATCGTGGCATCAAACGCTGGGAAATCTTGCGTACCATCATCAGTTACTAACGGTTCTGATTCCATTGATTCGACTGGCGCTTCGGCAGTCAAATCATTTACATTAAAATCTATCGAATGATCAGCATTTACATCAGACCTGAAAGCGTCAATAGAAGAAAAATCTTCAGCAGACTGATTAATATCAGCACTTTCAAAAGAAATAGCATCTTCAGAAATATTTTCCACAACATCTTTGTCTAAAGATGTTGTGTCTAACAAATCGCTCTCTGAGGCTACATTTAAAGTACCAAAATCAAAGGAATCATCATGCTCATCATTTTTTGCTTCAGAAAAACTTTGCATAACTACTGAACTAGCATCTTCAACTGCCGCTTCAGGTTCTTTATCAAACGAAAACTCTAAATCGGAATCAGAGGATACTGCCGCAGTTGGTAAATTTGAAACATCTAATTTTTGCGTTGCCAAAGAAGCAATAGCGACTTTACTTACATCATATAAAGGGTTTTCAGGCTCTAAAACAGCACCCATTTCTGCAACTTTTGCCCATGTCGGATCATCAGCACCTAGCGTGGTGTACAACTCTCCAGCAATCGTTTCAAATGCTGACGTATCTTTACGTCCAGCATACATTTCTAACAATTTTAAATGCAGCTCGTAGCGTTTAGGTTCTTTTGAAATAGCATCTTTCAATATTTCTTCGGCTTGCGCATCACGCCCATAAGCCATATACACTTCAGCTTCTGCAATTGGGTCTACATCATTCGTATCAATCATGCTACCGTCAGCATTTTGAGAGAAATCGGTTAAAAATGAGGTGTCAGAAGTACTTGCGTTTCCTGTTGTGTTACCAAATACAGTATTGGCACGCAAGCCACCGGAGGTTAGAATACCTCTTTCAAAGCTATCTAAGTCTTTCCTACGTTTGTTACGTAAAAACATCCAACCAGCTCCAAGTAGTGCAACACCAGAAGCACCGCCCAACATAGCCAAATCCACTGAATTCATTAAGCCATCAAGCAGGCTTGGCTCAGGTTGGGGTACTTGCGGCGTTGCAATCTGCGGCTTAACTTGTCGTACAGGCACTACTTTTTTAACTTCTGGAATAACCGTAGGAGAAACTTCAACCTTAGATGCCTCATTAACCTTAGCACCTTCAACATTTTCTATCTTTACATCGGTAGGTCTTACATCAGGTTCTTTAGCAACAGGCTCAGCATTTTTTTGCAATTGCGTCATTGACTGGCTTTTCAAAGCCAATAATTTTTGCATATCCTGAATTTGCTTTTCCAAAACTACGGCACGCTCTTTAGCCTCTTTCAAGGTTTTTTCACGTGCGGAGGTTTCTTCTTGTAATGCTACAATTTTAGCGTCTAAAGTTTGATTCGTTTCTTGTCCGCCCTTACCAATGGCATTTTTTTCACCGGCAGAGAGCTTAACAACATCCTGCGGGCCTACTTTAGCTGGTGTCGCCTTATCCTCGGCTGTTGCAATCTTTCCTGATCCAGATTGCTTCTGTTCAGTTTCAACCAAAACTGGCGCTTTTACTACAGTGTCAGCCAAACCATTGCGATAGGCATTCCAGTTAGTGGAATGAACCTTTACAGATTGTTTTGCTTGTTGTGCATCTATAGAAGTGAGACTTTCTTGAGCTGGCACTTTAATGATTTGCCCAACTTTCAGGTGATTCATATTGCCATGAGAAAAAGCATCTTTATTATTTTCGTACAATCCAACGAGCATCTGATCTAAGCTCACACCTTCTACTTGCATGTCTTTAGCGACAGAACTTAGCGTATCACCGCGCTTTGTTATAACCTCTTGGTTACTTGCGACCTCTTTCGGCTTTGTTTGAGTAGCCGGAGCTTCACCTGCAATACGGGGCTGTTTTTTTGGTTTTTTTCTAGCTAACGACGTAGCATCCAACCTGTTAGAAGCAGCGCTATTAACTCTTGATGATGTATCGAAGTTATTACTTGTTGGCGGCAATATCGAGGTTGTAACAGTGTTATCAACAGCCTGCTTATATCCAGGAGGATCCAGCAAGACTGTGTACTCTCGTTGTAAGCGGCCAGTCGCCCAGTCCACTTGAATGAGCATATCTAAATAAGGATCACTAATAGGTTGATTTGAACGCAGCTTTAATATGGGCGAGCCATCTGCATTTTTAGCTATTTCAACTTTAATATTATTATGAATGCCAAGGCGGGTAATACCTTGGGCTGCATAAGCATCTTCTGAAGCAATCACTGCAACTAAACTAGAGAGTTCATCTGGCGTGACTGATAAAAGTTCAATCTCAGCCTTAAGAGGCTCACCCAAACCCGAGTTTACATTTAGCTTACCTAAGCCCGCAGAATATACTGCGAACGGCATGAAGGCTAAACAGACTGCCAGTGAAATTTGCTTTATTTTAGATTTACGCACGTTTAGCCCTTGATCTAACTTAATTTCTTAAATATTAAAATAACATCAAATAGTTAGCTATGCAAGCTGATAATGCACATTATATTAATCGGCTATGTATATGTTGCTTTTTAGTTGTTATTGTTTTCACCATAAAAATCAGTCTATTAAAACTATTTTTCTATTAAAATCCGTAACATACGACGCAGTGGTTCTGCTGCGCCCCAGAGCAACTGGTCACCCACAGTAAAAGCAGATAAATAATCATTGCCCATATTAAGTTTACGTAAACGTCCTACCGGTGTATTTAAAGTACCAGTAACTGCGGTTGGTGTAAGTTCACGCATACTGGCTTCACGTTCGTTTGGAATCACTTTTGCCCACTGATTCGCTTCAGCCAACATTTGGTTAATTTCATCCAATGGCACGTCTTTTGTGAGTTTGATGGTTAATGCTTGGCTATGACAGCGCATCGCACCAATGCGTACACAAAGACCGTCAATAACAATAGGGTCAGCTTCACGACCCAATATCTTGTTAGTCTCAGCGCCACCTTTCCACTCTTCTTTACTTTGGCCGTTGCCTAGATCTTTATCAATCCAAGGAATCAGGCTACCCGCTAGTGGTACGCCAAATTGCGAGATTGGGAACTTATTGTCACGCAGCGTGCCAGCTACGGTACGGTCTATGTCTAAAATTGCGGATGCTGGGTCAGCCAGTAATTCGCTTGCGGCAAAATGTGCTTCGCCCATTTGATTTAGCAGTTCACGCATATTTTGCGCGCCCGCACCTGAAGCAGCCTGATAAGTCATGGAGGTTGCCCATTCCACCAGATTCGCTTTAAATAAGCCATTTAAGGCCATTAGCATCAATGAAACTGTGCAATTACCCCCTACCCAATTTTTATTACCTTGTGTATAAGCATCTTGAATGACGTGCATATTCACAGGATCAAGCACAATGACAGCGTCCTTTTCCATACGCAGTGTTGAAGCAGCATCAATCCAATGCCCTTGCCAGCCTTCAGCACGTAACTTAGGAAAAATCTCACTGGTATAGTCGCCACCCTGACACGAAATAATCGCATCCATTTTCTTAAGTTCGGCAATATTTGCTGCATCTTTCAATGGCGCTGAATCTTTACCTACGTTCGGCGCTTTGCCGCCTACTTGAGACGTAGTAAAAAACTGTGGCTCGATATGTGCAAAATCATTTTCTTCCATCATACGTTGCATCAGCACTGAGCCAACCATACCACGCCAACCAACTAAACCAACTCTAAGCATTTTCTTAACCTTAACTAATTTAATGCAGCAACCACTGCATCGCCCATCGCATTACAACCCACTTGATTACAACCATCCGTGACAATATCAGCGGTTCTGTAACCTTGAGCCAGCGCTTTTTTAACCGCATTTTCAATTTTCAATGCATTTACTTCATCATTGAATGTATAGCGCAACATCATGGCAGCAGACAAAATGGTCGCTAATGGATTAGCGACATCCTTACCGGCAAGATCTGGCGCAGAACCGTGGCTAGGCTCATACATACCTTTGTTATTCGCATCCAGCGATGCAGAAGGCAACATGCCGATAGAGCCAGTTAACATAGAAGCTTCATCTGACAAAATATCGCCAAAAATGTTACCCGTGACCATCACGTCAAACTGCTTAGGTGCGCGAATCAATTGCATAGCCGCATTATCTACATACATGTGGATTAATTCAACTTCAGGATACTCTGCCGACAACTCGATCATCACTTGACGCCACAATTCAGTACTTTCCAACACGTTAGCTTTATCGACTGAACATACTTTCTTATTACGCTTCATTGCAATATCAAAGGCAACACGACCAATACGACGAATCTCAGATTCGCAATAACGCATGGTGTTTACACCTTCGCGCTCGCCATTTGCTAGCGTGCTAATACCACGAGGTTGACCAAAGTAAATATCACCCGTGAGTTCGCGCACAATCATAATATCTAAACCAGAAACCACTTCAGGCTTAAGTGTTGAAGCGTCTGCAAGTTCAGGATAAAGCAAAGCCGGACGTAAATTGGCAAACAAATTAAGCTCTTTACGAATCCGCAGCAAACCGCGCTCAGGGCGAAGATGACGCTCTAACTTGTCATATTTCCAATCGCCCACTGCGCCCAGCAATACCGCGTCTGAATCTTTGGCTAATTGCAATGTGGCTTCCGGCAATGGATCTCCCGAAGCTTCATAACCTGCTCCGCCAATAGGCGCTTCAGTCAATGTGATATTTAGATTTAGCGCATTTAATACTTTAACCGCTTGTGCAACAATTTCTGGGCCTATGCCATCACCTGGCAATACTGCAATTTTCATGAATTTTCTTTCTTAACTTATTAATTAGAACTGAATTAAGTGAAAAGCCAAGGCTGAGCCTGTTTATGCTTAGCTTCAAATGCTTTAATCTTATCTTGTTGTTGCATGGTTAAACCAATGTCATCCAAACCATTCAACAGACAATGCTTACGAAAAGCATCCACTATAAACTGGTGCACCTCGCCACTAGGCGTAGTCACTGTTTGTGCAGCTAAATCAACACTAAGTTTATAACCCTCAGTGAATGCGACTTGACTAAATAAATCATCAATAATTTCTGCACTTAACACAATAGGCAGCATGCCATTTTTGAAACAGTTATTAAAGAAAATATCAGCATAACTTGATGCAATGATCACCTTAAAGCCAAAGTCCTCAAGCGCCCACGGCGCATGTTCACGGCTAGAACCGCAACCAAAATTCTCACGCGTGAGTAAGATGCTCGCACCTTGGTAACGAGGTTGATTCAGCACGAAATTAGGGTTTATTTGACGTTTGCTATTATCCATCCCCGGCTCGCCGTGGTCGAGATAACGCCATTCATCAAATGCGTTCACGCCAAAACCAGAACGCTTAATAGATTTCAAAAACTGTTTTGGGATAATGGCATCCGTATCCACATTTGCGCGGTCTAACGGCGCCACCAAACCATTTAACTGGATAAAGGATTCCATCAGTTATTCGGCGCCTTCTGAATTCTATCGCCCGCTGTTTCTAAATCTTTACCAAAGCCATGCCATGTGTTGCAACCAGTTAATACCAATGCAAAACCAAGTGCTGCCAGTACAAATAATCTATTCATTTATCACTCCTATCATTGTTTATAAAAAATCAAACAAACTGCCTGACATCCACAAAGTGTCCCGCAACCGCAGCGGCCGCAGCCATTTCCGGGCTTACTAAATGTGTACGTCCGCCTGGGCCTTGACGACCTTCAAAATTACGATTTGAAGTAGATGCACAACGCTCGCCTGGCTCCAATCTATCGGCATTCATCGCCAAACACATAGAGCAACCTGGTTCGCGCCATTCGAAGCCAGCTGCAATAAAAATTTTGTCTAAGCCTTCTTGTTCAGCTTGCGCTTTAACTAAGCCAGAACCTGGAACCACCAACGCTAACTTTACGTTTGGTGCAATGTGCTTACCTTTGGCAACGGCAGCCGCCGCACGCAAATCTTCAATACGTGAGTTAGTACAAGAACCAATAAATACTTTATCAATATTGATTTCACTGATCGGTGTG
>CAINWC010000206.1 GCA_903854305.1 uncultured Pseudomonadota bacterium
AGTTGCGTATCCTGTCACAAAAGTGATGATAAGCATGAAGGCACTTTGGGTGATCGTTGTGAGAAATGTCACTCAGAAAGAAGTTGGTCTAGCACGCCAGGTTTTAGCCATGACGATACTAAGTTTCCATTGCGCGATAAGCACAAAGCGGCTAAATGCCAAACTTGCCACAAAAATGGTACTAAGGAAAAACTGCCGCTATTATGTAATGAGTGTCATAAGAGCGATGATAAACATAAGGGTAACTTTGGAGCCAAATGTGAAAGTTGCCATACCGAGAAAGACTGGAAAACTCCTAGCAAGTTTAATCATGATCGTGACACTAAATATGTGCTACGCGACAAACATAAAGCCGCGAAATGTGACACATGCCATACTGGCAAGCTTTACGGTCAGAATCTGAAAACTGATTGTTACTCTTGTCATAAAAAAGATGATGATACTAAGGGCCATAAAGGCCGATATGACCAGAAGTGCGAAAGCTGTCATATTGAGAAAATGTGGAAAACGCTCATCTTTAATCATGATAAAGATACCAAGTACCGCTTATTAGAAAAACATATTGTGGTTAAGTGTGATGCTTGCCACAAATCTAATCTCTATAAAGATAAGCTTAAAAGCAGCTGTATTGCTTGCCACAAGCAAGATGATAAGCATAAAGGACAAGAGGGCGATAAATGCGAAGATTGCCACAATGAAAAATCTTGGAAGGATGCCAAGTTCGACCATGCAAAATCGAAGTTTCCTTTATTGGGTAAGCACTTCAAGGTTGAATGCAAAAAGTGCCATTTGGCGCCAACTTTTAAGGATGCCAAATCAGAGTGTGCCAGCTGCCATATTAAAGAGGATGTTCATAAGCTTAAGCTCGGTACGCAATGTGAAACTTGCCACAATGCGCGTGATTGGAAAATATGGGATTTTGATCATGACCGTAAAACCAAGTTCAGGCTAGATGGCGGTCACAAAGGCATCGGCTGTTATGAATGTCATAAGAGCCCCTCTAAAGGCAAGAAGCTTGCTACGCCAGCAACCTGTGGCGATTGTCACTCATCTGATGATATACATGATGGTAGTTTTGGACGGCAGTGTGAACGTTGTCACGTGTCATCAACTTGGGCAGAGTTAAAACCAGGGGCTGGGTTTTCTAAATAATTGAACTGGTCTCAAACTGATCATATTGATTTACCTCTCAGCATCCTTGGTGATATGGTCAGTTTTTACTTCATTTTTTATTTGTAATTTTTCACTTACGTAATTTTTCATGTAATCTCGATCTGATGCGGTTAAAAAATCAGCGATGTTAGGGTGCTGATCTAAAAGCACTTTAAATTTCTCAAAAAAAAGTTCTTTGTAGTCCTGTTTATCATGTAGTGTAGTCGCAAGCGGTTCTATGTTTTTAAAGGGTAATGCTTCATTTCCTGAAATTCTTTGCATTTTATTTGTTTCTGAATTCTTATAAAATACGAACGCTCCCGTCTCTTTTGCGGTCGCCATATATATGGCAAACTCTGGATTATCCAAGCCATGTTTTGGTATCTTTGCACTAGGTGAGAATATTTCAACAGTAGTCACCTGATGGCCTTTCTTACGTAAACCTTCATCAAGATCATCGCTATTTTCAGAATGCGCTGCACCTCCAATAACTAACGATTTTTGATTTGGATGTGCATCCATCATCCGACTAAGGTTATCAATCATCCTGTCATTTCGGAATGCAATCAGATCAGCATCCTTATGAGCCATTAATTCATGAAGATATTCCTCCATCTTTAATGGGTGAGCTGAGTTCTGGTCAATCTCACGTAAGTCTTGAATAAGTTGTTCGGCATGCTTAAGATAGGGGTCTCTAATTTTCACCAGAGCCGCCTCTGTGGGATAGCGTGCATTAAGCTCGCGTTGTCGGCTACGGTCATCAAAAAGATGTACCTGCATGCCTAATCGTACGGCTTCTCTCACCAAGTTTCCATTTTCATCGGTACTGGGTAACCCCAAAATGTCATCAAGTGAGACTTCTTGCGCGTCTTGTTCTAAATAAAGATGACGTAAGCCTTGCACATACATTTCAGGTAATTGAAGTTTAATTGAGTGAATGGTGGATTCGTCACTGTGATTATTATCTGCAACAAGAACCACTTCATTTTCATATGTAAGTCGAACTAGCGGCGCGCTATTTTCATTAGCCATAGGAAGGTTTTCCGACAATTTAAATTTAAGAAATAAGCTTAACCAGACTTTTTAGCTAAAAACCAACAACTTTTAAGTAAAGTATTCATTTCAAAACTTACGCTACCAAGTTCGCGCATGCAATACCGCTTCTAATGGCCCCTTCGATTGTGGCAGGGTAATCTGCATAGGTATAATCGCCAGCCAAAAATAAGTTGAGTTGCGCTGTTTTATGGCTCGGTCTTGCGAGGTTGACTGAGCATGTAAAAGTAGCCCGTTTTTCAGCAATCACTTTATGCCACAAGGGTTTTGATAACTGAGAAAACGCCTGACTTAGTTCTTTGGCAATTTTTAAAGCTAACTCATCTTGGCTCAATAGTTGGTGCCTGCCTTTAGCGCTAACAACTACGGCAATCAAGCCTTTTTGATTGCAAAGTTGACCTCTATCAAAAACCCACTGTCCTAACGTGTTCGTGAGACCTGTCATCACGCTTGGTAGCTTAGTTTCTGGAGGATACTGTAAATAAATGGTGTAGATAGGTTGATAGCCATAAGTTTGTGTTTGCAGTAACGCATTTTGTAGTTTTGGTAATGCTTCTATGAGCGTATCTAGTCTTGCTGACGGTACGGCAATGATTACATGACTAAAAAAAGATTGGCCATCACGTGTTTCTAAACTGAAGCCATCACCTTCAGCCTGAAGGCTGCGAATGCGTCTATTCAGTTTTATTTCACCGCCTTTAGACTGTATATATTGCGCTAGCGGATGAGCAATTATTTTTGATAAATCTAGCCTAGGCAATAAAAAATCGCTATTTTTTTTACTGCCAGAGAAGCTATCCTTGAGTATATTCAAAAAAATACGCGTGCTTGCAATATCGATTGGCGTGTTAAGCGCCGCTAGACATAATGGTGCCCATAACAACTCAATCAATCTGGCTGATTGCTGGTGATCGATTAAAAATTGGTTTAATGGTACATCACTCGTAAGTTGGTAATGCGTTTTTTTAAGATGAAGTATTAGCCTAATAGCCGCAAGACGCTCAAAAAAACTTAAGCCTTTGCAAGTGAATAAGCCGATAAGCATATTAAGTGG
>CAINWC010000207.1 GCA_903854305.1 uncultured Pseudomonadota bacterium
ACACCTCCAGCGACTCTAAATAAGCCGAATGCACTGGAGCGATTACATAATTGCAACCGTGACCTGACGGATATTAGACGTTCTATTAAGATGAATGATGCTAATCTAATGATGGCCGGTCAAACACAGAATCCAAATTTAACCATCGGGGTTGGTAACATCAATCCAAAGCTTGGCATTGGTGCGGGTTCTTACTTTGATAAAACCATCGATAGCTCGGTTCGCTATGAGCAATTGATTGAGCGAGGCAATAAGCGTGACTTACGTGTTAAGTTAGCGCAAGGTCTAGTGACTGCCGCTAAGCAAGATGTGCTTGATGTCGAGCGCCAACAAAGTATCGCTGTATTAAGAGCAATGGTTGATTTAGCCGCGATTAATGAGCGGGTTAACTTACTCTCCCAAGTGGTGGCTTTGTATGCAGAAACATTGCATGCCAACACTATTCGTGCCGAAAAGGGCGACTTGCCGCCAATTGATGCACAGCGCCAAAAGATTGATGCGAATCGTGCTCAAATAGAGTTGCATCAAGCACAGTCTGATACCAAAGCGGCGCAACTTACACTAGCAACATTATTAGCATGGGAATCCAAAGCGGATATGTTAGTGGTTGAACCTTCAATTTTAGATATTTTTCCATTAGAAATTAGTCATTTTGATGTGTCTAACCGTGCTGATATTAAAGCTGCGCAACTGCGAGTAGAAGCGGCGAGCAGTCAGGTAGAGTTAGCGCAGGCACAGCTTAAGTCTGATATCACCGCCGGTGTGCAATACGACCATTGGCCTGCAAGCGCAAGTAACACTACGGGTACAGGCGACACAATTAGTTTTACTGTCGGCATTCCATTAACAGTCAATCATCGTTACGAGGGTGAGATCGCGCTGGCTAATAGTGATTATGAAGCTGCCAAAGAATCACTGGCTCATATTCAAGCGAACGCAAAAGTTGAATGGCAGCGCATGAATGCTGACGTGGCAAGTGCTGAAGCCAATTTGCAGCTTTTGCAAAAAGAACAGCTGCCACGTGCCGAGGATGTGGCGCGCACCGTAGAAATTGGTTACAAAAAAGGCGCTCTGGACTTACTAGATTTGCTTGATGCAAGGCGTATGCTTCGTCAAACGCATTTAGATACTTTAAGTGCGCGTGCCAACTTGGCGCGTGCCATTCTTGCGCGCAACCAATCTATTTCTGCAAATAATATTAATTAATGACTTCAATTTAGTGATTCCTATGACTTCTAAAGCCCTTGTTCCACAATACGTATCGCAGATATTCATAGCGGTTACGCTGATCACTATTTTAAGCGCTTGCCATAAAGCAACTGAAACTGCGAGCCCCGCTGATATTAAACCAACTGTTTCGGCTAATTCTGTTAAGTTCTCGGCAAACTCTTCATTAAAGCAGCGATTAATAACTGCACCTGTCGTTTCTTCACAAGAGCATGTGTTGGGCTTCCCCGCGCGTATTGCTTGGGATGAGGATCATACTGCACGCATCTCATCGCCACTGGCTGGGCATTTAACGGATGTTTTAATACAAATTGGTGCGCCAGTTAAAGCCAATCAAGCTTTGGCTCACTTAAGTTCAGCTGATCTTGGTAGCGCTCAAGCCGATGTGGAAAGAGCAAAGTCTGATCTAGCGCAAGCTGAAAGAAATAGAGCGCGCAATAAAGATTTAGCAGAAGCTGGCATTATCGCGGGTAAAGATTTTGAGCAGGCGCAATCAGACTTTATGCGCAGTAAAGCTGAGGCAGTTCGCGCGGAAGTAAGACTTAAATCTCTAGGAGCAACTGATACTGTTGATCAAAAATTTACAATTAGAAGCCCAATTGCTGGAGTGTTAGTAGCACGCAATACCAATCCAGGTATGGAGTGGCGGCCAGACGCAGCGAGCCCACCTTTATTTATCATCAGCGATCCAACCTATCTGTGGTGCTGGATAGATGCGCCTGAGCAAGCCATTAACTCACTGCATAAAGATATGAAGGTAATCCTTCGCTCAAGTGCTTGGCCAAATGAAAACTTTGAAGGGCAGGTCGATTTCATTGATGCCGCGTTAGATCCAGCCAGTCATACATTGAAAGTCCGTGCAAAAGTACGCAATTTGTCATTGAAATTAAAAAGTGAAATGTATGTCACTGCGGAGTTAAGTGGCGTGTCGCACGATACTTTGGATATTCCAGCGAAAGCGGTGTTTCTGAAAGACTCCACGAAGATGGTATTTGTTAAAACATCAGAGGGTGTATTTACCCGTAAAGCTATTGTGCCAGTGGCAAGCAATGATGAGTGGGTATCTATTTCGGAGGGCTTGAATAAAGGTGATGAAGTTGTTTTAGATGGCGCACTGTATTTAGAAAAAATGATTGAAGAAAGCAATGCCTCAGTAGAACCAAACATCGCTATACCCAAAATAGTACCAGTTAATTAGGACTTAATAACATGATTAACCGCATTGTACGCTTTGCATTAACCCAACCAGTGTTTGTAATATTAGGCGTAGTTCTATTTGTGCTTGGTGGTGTTCTTGCGTTTATCAATTTGCCGATTGAAGCTTTTCCGGATGTTTCTGATACGCAAGTCAATGTAATCGCGCTCTATCCAGGACGTGCTGCTGAGGAAGTTGAAAAGCAAGTCACGATCCCAATTGAAGTCGCAATGTCTGGTATGCCAAATACGGTACGTACGTTTACGCATACGCAATTTGGTTTGTCGTACATGATGATTACTTTTAATGATAAACCAAGCGACAAAGAGGCGCGTCAGCAAGTTTTTGAACGGCTACGTGGCATTGATTTGCCAGCAGGTGTTGAGCCTGACGTTGCGCCGTTATCTACTTCTATTGGTGAAATTTACCGTTACCGCGTCAAAGGCGATCATCTAAGTTCTCGTAAGTTAAGAGAAATTGAAGAGTGGGTGGTTGAAAAGGCACTTAAAAAAGTACCAGGTGTTGCTGATGTTGTTTCGATGGGTGGTGCGCTCAAGCAATATGAGGTGAACCCAGATTTAGCCAAAATGCGTGATGCCAAAATCACGTTGTCACAATTGTTCTCAGCATTATCTCGTGCCAATGCCAATGCGGGTGGTGGTGCTGTTTCGCAGGGGCGTCAACAGTTTTTGG
>CAINWC010000208.1 GCA_903854305.1 uncultured Pseudomonadota bacterium
CACAAATTGTGAGCCTTGCAAACTATCTTGATAATCGATCTCTGCGCCCATTAAATATTGCAAGCTCATTGGATCTATCAATAGCGTGACCGTATCTTTTTGTACTTGTGTATCATCTTCATTTACTTCCTCTTCAAAAGTAAATCCATATTGAAAACCAGAGCAACCACCCCCGCTTACAAATACACGTAGCTTAAGATCTGGTGATCCTTCCTCTTCAATTAATTCTTTTACTTTTTTGGCCGCATTATCAGTAAAAACTAATGGCGACGGAATATCCATATCCGGTATATCTGTTATTGCGTTCATCATAAACTCCTAAAATACTCTATAAAATCATTATGCTACTGCATGCTAGCAAGGTCAATCTATGTTTAATTACTGCCGATTTCTGCATCATGTGTATGCTCACCCAAATACACTAGCTTACCTTCAATCACTGCGCCAGTATGCATCTCAAGTGATCTATAATAAACGTCACCTGTGACATGTGCTTTCGCTTGAAGCTCAATAAATTGATTTGATTTTACCAAACCAATGACTTTGCCATTTATCACACATTTAGAAGCACTAACTGCCCCCTCTATCCGTCCATGCTCACTTAATATTAGTGTACTAGGGCTGGCATTTGGTTCACTCACATTACCAAGAATCGCACCATCTACTCGCAAACCGCCAGAAAAATGAATATCGCCTTCGATGCGAGTTTCAGCACCAATAAGTGTATCAATGGAATTTTGAACTCGATTACTTTTCTTGAAAAACATATTGATTCCCATCTAAATCCGATTGAATTAAGCGATTTACCTATTAGGTAACTTTTTGTTATTCAACATATTTTTATAAAAAAACAAGTCTTCTTTAATATGTATATTTTCATCTTGCACAAGATTTAACTGTTTTTCAAGATTGTTTTGTGCGGACTGCTCAATTTGTAGCTGGCGCTCAACCTGTATTACTTTGGTCTGCAACCCTTGATTTTCAAGTGTCGCTTGCCTTAATTTTTCACCCAGATTTTCGCCACTGCCCGCAAACTGCCAGTATGCAACCAAATAGCCTACCACCACAAACAGTAACGAGATTAGCCATTGAAAATACCACGGACGCCTTGAGCGCACCGCAACTTGCTTAGCAGTTAAGCCAAAATGCCTTCTGATTTTTCTTCTAACTGGTTTCATTGATATTTCAGCATTATCTAGGGCAAAAGCGGCACGACTTCTAATCCTGTATTTTCTGGCGTGTTAAACATAATATTCATATTTTGCACGGCTTGTCCTGCCGCGCCTTTGACTAAATTATCAATCACCGAGAGTATCACAACTACATCGCTACCTTGTGGCTGATGTACGGCGATGCGACAAATATTAGAGCCACGCACCGAACGCGTTTCTGGATGCGCTCCTTTAGGCAACACATCTACGAAACGCTCATTTGCATAACGCGATTCAAACAAAGCCTGCAAATCAGTGTCTTTGGTTAATTTTGCATATAAAGTAGCGTGAATACCACGAATCAAAGGTGTTAAATGTGGCACAAAGGTAAAGCCAATTTTAGCATTAGCCATCTTGGTTAAGCCTTGACTGATTTCAGGTAAGTGCCGATGCCCAGCCACGCCATACGCTTTGAAATTATCGGCAGATTCAGCAAATAAACTGTGTACTTCTGCTTTACGGCCGGCACCACTTACGCCTGATTTTGTGTCAGCGATCAAATAACTAGTATCCACTATGCCGGCTTCAAGCAAAGGCATAAAACCTAGCTGCACAGCAGTTGGATAACAACCAGGATTAGCGACCAAGCGCGCGGTTTTAATCGCGTCACGATTTAGTTCGGGCAAGCCATACACAGCTGTTGCCACTAAGTCCGGACAAACATGGGTCATGGCGTACCACTTCTCCCAAGTAGGAATGTCTTTAATGCGGAAGTCTGCCGCTAAATCAACAACACGTACACCCTTATCTAGCAATTCACGTGCCTGCTGCATCGCAATACCGTTAGGAGTGGCAAAAAACACTACATCGCATTCACCTAGATTAGCTTTTGCAGGGTCAGTAAATACTAGATCCACATAACCACGCAAATTTGGGAACATGTCAGCCACGGCTGAACCCGCATCACCACGTGAAGTGATGGCAGTGAGCTCAACATTCGGGTGAATACTTAACAGGCGCAGAAGCTCAACACCCGTATAGCCCGTGCCGCCAACAATACCTACTTTTAGTTTTTTATTAGTCAATTTTTTATCACTCATGGTGCCATCATAACAAACATCACTTAGCAAAGCTTAATATCAGAAATCTTTCAGCAATCCTGGCAATTTAGACCACCCGCTCAATCTGATGCGTAAAAAATAAAAAAGGCCGCGTAAGCGACCTTTTTTATTTCCAACCGCCAAATACTTAATATTTGCAGTATTAACGTTTAGAGAATTGTTTACGACGACGCGCTTTGCGGAAACCAACTTTTTTACGCTCAACTTCACGAGCATCACGTGTTACGAAACCAGCTTGTGATAACGCGCTTTTTAAGTTTGCATCAAAGTCGATTAAAGCACGTGTAATACCGTGACGAACTGCCCCAGCTTGGCCTGACTCGCCACCACCAATAACATTCACCATAATATCAAAACTGGCTAGGTTGTTAGTAAGTTCAAGTGGTTGACGTAAAATCATACGCGCTGTAACGCGTGAGAAATACTCATCAACAGGCTTATCATTCACAATGATGTTGCCCTTGCCCACTTTCATAAACACGCGCGCTACTGAGCTTTTGCGGCGGCCTGTACCGTAATTATATTTACCGATCATCTTTAATATATCCTTAGATTGTCAATGCTTGCGGTTGTTGTGCCGCATGTTCATGCGTAGCGCCTGCATAAACCTTCATTTTTTTGATCATTGCATAGCCTAAAGGACCCTTAGGTAGCATGCCTTTAACTGCTTTTTCTAAAGCGCGACCTGGAAAACGGTCTTGCATTTTCGCAAAAGTAGTGGTGCTGATACCACCTGGATAACCAGAGTGACTATGGTAAAGCTTACCGTCAGCCTTGTTACCGGTCACTTTTAATTTGTCGGCATTAATCACGACAATATAGTCACCTGTATCAACGTGAGGAGTATAAATGGTTTTATGTTTGCCGCGTAAGCGATGTGCAATTGCGCTAGCTAAACGGCCAAGCACTAGATCTGTGGCATCAACCACAAACCATTCGCGCTTCACTTCATGTGATTTTGCTGAAAAGGTTTTCATTGTCTTATCAATACTATGAGCTAAAAAATTTAAGAGGCGGATTTTATGCCGAAGCAAGGGGGTTTGTCAAACATTATGTTGCGCTTTAATTTAACTGTTTGATATGACCACCAAAATTTAAACATATCCACAACTTACCAGTATGCGCCAAATAACGAATTTAAGTAAACAATTGTTACTCACACAGAGGTATATTGCCCTTAATTATATGATTTTACTTAGCTTATGCTACGATATTAGAATTGAACTTAAATATAACGTTAAACGCTTTCTTTATATTCAATATTCAGCTTTTTTAAATATATTCGTTAATTTATTGGGAAGTAACTTCAGATTGAGATTTTTTACCCTTATCTTATTTTTAATTCACACTAACCTGAGCTGGGCTTTGGGTTTAGGTGACATTGAGCTTAAATCACACTTAGGTGAAAAGCTTTTTGCTAAGATTAATGTCGCTGATATTGAAAGCATGCCTGAAACAAGCTGCTTTTCTGTGGCTGACGAAGGGGATGTGCACGCGTTCAGAAGAGCGAGCATTGCACTTAAGCAAGTAAATGATATTCACCAACTTGTAATTACCACCAATGAGGTGATTACAGAGCCCATTATAAACTTGCGCGTATCGATTAATTGCGGACCTAATATTAATCGGGAC
>CAINWC010000209.1 GCA_903854305.1 uncultured Pseudomonadota bacterium
CTGGAAACCGTGCCGCGCCTTTATAAACAAGCACGACCGGGTTCTGATTATCAGAATTCACTGACTTTATTAAAAACCTTTGGGGCGTTATACCCAAATGTGCCCACAAAATCTGGCTTAATGCTGGGTTTAGGTGAAACTGATGACGAAATTTTAGCGGTAATGCAGGATTTGCGTACACACAATGTCAGCATGCTAACATTAGGTCAATATTTACAGCCTAGCGTGCATCATCTACCCGTGATGCGCTATGTTGAACCAGCAGCTTTTGATCAACTTAAACAAAAAGCGGATGCGATGGGCTTTAATAACACCGCTAGTGGCCCCATGGTAAGAAGCAGCTACCACGCTGACGAGCAAGCACACAAAGTAATGGTTTAATATTATTGCACTGGCGGATACACGCTGCCAGCCGCTTCTAGCAACAGCTTAAAAAGAGAATCTATGGTTCCACACTTAACAACCGCGCTAAACGGCCCACTTTTATCCCTAGAAAAAAGCATGCTCGATGCCATGCCAAAAATCGAGCATTGGTTTCGCGCACAGTGGCTAGACTATGCTGCTCCGTTTTATGCCAGCGTTGATTTACGCAATTCAGGTTTTAAATTAGCCCCTGTCGATACCAATTTATTTCCTGGCGGCTTCAATAATCTAAACCCGGAATTTTTAACCTTAAGTGTACATGCGGCAATGGTCGCCGTTGAAAAAATTTGCCCTGAAGCGCACCGCTTATTGATTATTCCAGAAAATCATACGCGCAATACCTACTACTTACGTAACGTGGTTGAGCTTGTTAACATTATGAAGCAGGCGGGGCTTGATGTTAGAGTCGGTTCAATTTCACCTGATATTACTGAGCCAACGACACTCGAAACGCAAGATGGCCATACGCTATTGTTAGAGCCTGTGGTGCGTATTGGCAATCGCATAAAACTCATCAATAAAGACTTAGGCGACTTTGACAGTTGCGCTATTTTGCTCAACAACGACTTATCAGCAGGCATTCCTGATATCCTTAAAAATCTTGAGCAGGATTTGATTCCGCCATTACATGCAGGTTGGAGTACCCGTAGAAAATCACAACACTTTACCGCTTACAACCGTGTAGTCAGTGAGTTTGCGGCACTACTAGGGATTGATGAATGGTTATTGAACCCTTATTTTGACACTTGCGGCGAAATTGATTTTCATGCCCGTACAGGTGAAGACTGCCTTGCACTTAAAGTAGAGCAATTGTTAGAAAAAATCAAAATAAAATATGCACAATATGGTGTCACCCAAGCACCATTTGTCATTGTAAAAGCAGATGCTGGCACCTATGGCATGGGCATTATGACGGTAAAATCGCCAGATGATGTACGTGGCTTAAACCGTAAAGCACGTAACAAAATGTCTGTGGTAAAAGAAGGTTTGCAAGTCTCAGAAGTGATTATTCAAGAGGGTGTTTACACCTTTGAAAGCATTAATGATGCGGTTGCCGAGCCTGTCGTCTACATGATGGATCACTTTGTGATTGGCGGCTTTTACCGTGTGCACACAGACCGCGGCATGGATGAGAATTTGAATGCCCCTGGCTCGCATTTTGTACCATTAGCTTTTCAAAAGCCGTGCCCCCTGCCTGACTGTGCCGGCGCACCGGATGCGGCCCCTAACCGCTTTTATGCTTATGGTGTAGTGGCACGCCTAGCTTTGCTGGCCGCTGCCATTGAGCTACAAGAACAAGACCCCCTTAGTTTATAAGGCACACATGAAAACCGCCTTAAAACTACTTTTTATATTAGATCCTCTTGAAAGCTTAAAAAACGAAAAAGACACAAGCCTCGCAATTATGCGCGAAGCGAGTCATCGCGGTCATGCATTATTCGTAAGTATGCAACATGACCTATTTTTGCGTGGTGATGTTGCAAGAATCAATGCTAAAAAATTCACGTTTACAGCACCCTCTTCTATACAAGCTTACTCGCTAGAAGAAGCTTCTGAATATATACCCGCAGATTTTGATGCAGTCATCATGCGTAAAGATCCGCCTTTTGATAACGAATATCTATATAGCACCTACTTACTTGAGATTGCAGCTAACCAAGGCACTCACGTTTACAACAACCCCAGCGCCATTCGCAGCTGGAATGAAAAACTTTCAGTCACACGCTTTCCACAATTCGCCCCTGAATTTTTAGTCACGGCAAACAATGATTTAATTCGTGCGTTTTTGGCAACCCATCAAGATATCGTGGTTAAGCCGCTCGATGGTATGGGTGGCAGCAGTATTTTCCGGCTAGGCTTAAACGACCCGAATATCAGCGTCATACTTGAAACTATTACCAATTTTGGTACCAGAACCATTATGGCGCAGCGTTATTTACAAGAAATTTTGCAAGGCGACAAACGCATCATCATCATTGATGGCACGCCTCTGCCTTATGCTTTAGCACGTATTCCAAAAGCCGGAGAAACACGTGGCAACTTAGCCGCTGGTGGCACTGGCGTGGCACAATTATTGAGTGAGCGTGATCTGGAAATCGCGACCACAGTCGGCAAAACGCTGAAACAAGAAGGCTTATTTTTAGTCGGCCTTGATGTGATTGGTGATTATTTAACTGAAATCAACGTGACTAGCCCCACAGGCATGGTGGAGATAGCACAACAAACCACGTGTAAGCCAGCACAAGTGTTTTTGGATGCGTTAGAATCAATTAATCAAGCCGCCCTGCATCAATATGCTTAAGCAAGTTGCAAAAGCGGCCTGTAGCCGCGAATTGCACTGCCTTTAAATCGACGATCATACCGCTTATGCGTTACTTACTTCTTTCACTCTCGCTTTTGCTCGGCAGCTGCTTTAATGAGCCGTTGTACCACAGCCAAAGCTATGTATTTGGCACTTTAGTAGATATTAGTATTTACGGTGAAACAGACGAACGCGCGAGATTACTGGCAAATCATATACTAGAAGATTTTCAAAACTTACATAACCAACTTCATGCTTGGAAACCTGTTTCGGAAAATAAATTAGGTGAATTAGGGCAACTTAATGCGGCTTTCCAAGAAGGCAAGAAACCAACGACCATTAGCCCAGAGCTGGCCGCGATACTGGTAGATGCTGCCGCACTATCAGTCAAATCTAATGGCCTGTTTAACCCGGCCATTGGCCATTTAATTAGTACCTGGGGCTTTCAGCGTGATGAATTTACCCCTGTTGAAGTGGATAATGCAGCGATTAAAAACCTGGTGCATGCCCAGCCACGCATGACAGATATTGTGATTAAAGGTAATGCCGTTTATAGCACCAATCCAACGGTAAAGCTGGATTTGGGTGGCTATGCCAAAGGTTACGCACTTGATATTGCCGCCAATTATCTACACAAAGAACACGTTAATAATGCACTCATCAATATTGGCGGCAACATCATCGCGCTCGGCAAGCATGGCGAAAACCCATGGCGGGTTGGCATACAGCATCCGCGCGCACCCACTGCAATTGCTACGCTGGCGTTACCCGATGGCTGGGCAATTGGCACCTCAGGGGATTATCAGCGCTACTTTATGTTGAATGGCAAACGTTACTGCCATATTATTGACCCCAGAACAGGCTACCCAGCACAACACACACAATCTGTTACCGTACTAGTCCCGCCGCAACCACCCAACCAAACCCAAGCGGGCGTATTATCAGATGTAGTCTCCAAGCCTATTTTTATAGAAACACCAGTCAACAGAAATGCCGCCGCACAAGCATTTGGTATCAAAAATTTCATTGTGATTGACGACCAATCAACTATTTTTGTTTCATCAAATATGTTAAAAAAAATACATTGGGTAGAGTCTGGTGTTAAATTTTCTACGCTACCCTAAGTTACTCATTAAAGAGTTATTGATTGGCGACTGGCTGATCATTCTATTGAGCCTAGTGGGTATTTTTTATTTATTTCAAACCTTATGGACTAACGAACATGCCGCTAAAGTACAAATTAGAATCGGCGACAAAATCTACGCCACTTACAGCTTAAACCAGCAGCGTGAGATTCATGTACACGGCAAAATAGGTGATGCGGTGATCCGAATTTCGCAAGGCAAAGCAAGGTTTGCAAAGTCACCATGCAATACGCAATACTGTGTACATCAAGGCTGGTTAAGCCACGCTGGACAAGCCGCTATTTGTTTACCTAATCAGATTAGCCTAGAATTACTGGGTGATGCCAAGCCGTATGATTCACTAAACTACTAGCACATGTTAAAACCCGCCCACATACAAACTACCGCCGATGACCACCGCATCGCTAAACTGACAGCCTTCGCCATTGCGCTGCACATGGTAGAAGCCGTGATACCATCGCCGTTGCCTGGCGTTAAACCTGGTATTGCCAACATCGTGACTTTATATGTGTTGTACCAATACGGCTTTGCTACGGCTGCATGGGTGAGTATTTTACGTGTATTCGCTAGCAGCTTATTACTGGGGCAGTTTTTATCGCCCACATTTGTGCTGAGTTTAAGTGGCGCATTACTGAGCTTAGCAATGCTGTGGCTAACCATGCACCTACCTAAGCGACACTTTAGCGCGGTTACGCTAAGTATTTTGGCGGCTTTTGCACACATTGCCGGGCAACTTTTAGTCGTGCGTTTGTGGCTAATTCCGCATGCTGGCGTCAGTTACTTAATCCCCATATTTGCCTTGGCAGCACTATTTTTCGGACTGATGAATGGCTTAGTTACCGCGAAACTCATTGCTGTTAATACGTCAAATAAAGCCATATAATTTAAAAAATATGACTAATCAAAAATTTAAAAACTTCTTATCCAAAAATAAGCCGTTGTTACTGGCCATTGCATTATCTGTGACTTTACACTTCGCGTTACTCAGAAGTTTCATATTCAACATGACTGAAACAGAAGGTAAACCGCCAACATTAACCGTAAGGTTGGTTAAATTACCCGCCATGCCGCTAGATACCCCCCCATCAGCGCCCGAAACTACACCAAGTTCGGTCAATGATCTTGCTTCAAAACCACTGGCTCAATTGACTGAACCTGAAATTAAAAGTGAGATTAAACCTGCGATCGAACCAACTATCGAACCTGTAGCCCCTAAACTTAACACCAGTATAGCCAAAGTTACATCACAATCACAGCCGCAACAAACAACGACTGTTAATTCCCAAGAGCACACACTACCGGTGCCAGCGCTCCCCCACGAACCAATGCCGCCAACATTTGAGCAGAGAGGTCGTGCTGAAGCGAGTACAAAAAACTACAAGAACATAGAAACAGATTTTGAAGTCTATCAAAGTACCGCCCCTAATACAGTGAGCATAAACAGAGTGACATTTAGCTCGAATGGGACAAAAGGGCAAAATGAAACTTACTTACTGACTAGTACATTTGATGCAAACATTTCAGAAAACCAAACTAAAATTTCGCAGCATAGTAGTGAGGGTCGGATTTCTAATCAGGGTTTGAAACCAAACTATTATGTTGCCAATAATCAACGCGCTAGTTTTGCATGGTCTGACGGCGCAATAGAAATCAATAATAAGTACGAAAAGCTTCCCAGCGGCACACAAGATGAATTGAGTTATATGTATCAATTTATGTTTTTTCCACCGCTAGATAACAATGACATTGTCATTACCGATGGCGTATTGTTGCAAGCCTACCACTTTAGTAATTTAGGTGAACAATTGATACCAACTAAAATGGGTGAGATCAAAACTGTCCATTTATTTAAAGACGGTGAAGAAAAAGTTGATCTTTGGCTGGCTGTTGATTATCAATATCTGCCAGTGAAAATTAGAAAAACAGCTAAGGACAATAGCTTTACCGAGCAAACAGCCACTAAACTGTCTACTGCACTGGCTGATATTAAGGCTGAATAATTATTATTCTTTCACCTGTAATTTAAACCGTAACCCGATCATGCTATCGCAACCAAAATCTTCTTCTGCATAATGAATACGTAAAATAGCTAGTCGACCCTGAACAACTC